>NZ_JBATLB010000088.1:0-1583 GCF_049669965.1 Muriicola sp.
AATGTTTGTGCAAATGAAACTTTGTCTTAAATTTGCACGCTCTTTAGCACCATTGGCCTATGGTGTAATTGGCAACACAGCTGGTTTTGGTCCAGTCGTTCTAGGTTCGAGTCCTAGTAGGCCAACAGCAAAGAAGTAAGCCCATTACGTATGTAATGGGTTTTTTTATGCCGGAGGTTCTTCCTCACCACCTATTTCTTTTGATGGGGGCGTTAGCGGAATTTCTTGTTCTTCTTCATAGGCGATATTTTCTTTTTCCATGATCAGGATTTCTTCATCAACCTTATCCAGGCTGGTGACCATCTTCTTTTTATCCTTAATCATTGCCCATGTCATGACCAGGCTGGTACCAATAATTACAAATAATAAGATACCCGGTTCAAAAGAACTTACCTGGGCTTCAGCCGGGATGGCATAAAATAAAAGTACGGTGATAAGACCACGGGGTGCAATGAAGAGCTGAGGGAGAATATCCTTTCCGTAAAAAACACGCAGGGTTACAAACCGCACCACATAAATGGATATGATCATCAACAGACTAATCAGTGCAACACTGAGGCTAAAAAGAGAGGAAACCACAATGGTAAGTCCGAAGATGACAAAAAAGAAGGTGCGTACCACAAATGCCGTCTCAAGCGTAACGATATGAAGTTCATGATAGATACGGTGTGCCTTTTCCTGGTTTAGGAAAATGGCGAATTTACCTTTAAAAAAGAGTTTCATATTAGCAATCACTAACCCGAAAATGAGAATGATCAGCAATGACGATAAATGAAATTGCTTCCCAATGGCATACAGCAGCAAAAGCACTGCAATGAGAAGAAACAATTTAGCCTGACTTTTAATTTCCTGAAAGATGAGAATGATGGCATAACTCGCAATGATAGAAATTACAATGGTTAACACAATATTGAGGGCGAAACCCCCAATACCTCCATCAGATTCCGGATTTAAGCCACCAACAAGAAAATAGAACATCATGATCCCCATGATATCTGAAAAAGTACTTTCATAAATATGGAATTCCTTTTTGTGCTCCTTTAAACCACTTACACTTGGAATGATTATGGCACTCGAAAGAATTGAAAGTGGGGTGGCATATAGCCAGGCAGATTGCATGCTCATATCCGGAATAAACTGGTACAGGATAAGTGCAGCCAGGTAGGCAGAACCTATCAGGCCAATGAGTGCCACGGCCATGGATTTCAATATGGGCAGTAGTTTTTCCCTCTTTAACTCTAATTCCAGCGCAGCCTCCAGGACTATCATAATCAAACCTATGATGCCCAATACTTCAAGTGCAGGAAAGAAATCTACCGTATCTGAGGTAAAATAGGAAAGTACAAACTGTAGAATAACTCCCAGAAAAATGAGTAGCAAAACGGAAGGGATGTTAGTTTTTTTTGAAATCCCGTTGAAAATAAAAGACAGGATCAGAATAACTGATGCTTCAATAATAAGGTTGTAACTCGAGAAAACGTCCATAGGGATTGCTGTTTTAATTACAGTGGTTTGTAAAATAAATGTACACTAATTTGTTGAATGCAAATTGTTTTAGTTCCCACCTTTCGGAAAATCCTTCT
>NZ_JBATLB010000089.1:0-6923 GCF_049669965.1 Muriicola sp.
TGCCAAAAATAGCAGTATCTTTGCCGGCTCAAAACAAAGAGATGTCTGCTACAAAGAACATTGCCATCATTGCCCACGTTGACCACGGTAAAACCACCCTGGTTGATAAGATTCTTCATTATTGTCAGTTGTTTCGAGAGAACGAAAAAACCGGCGATCTTATTCTTGATAACAATGATCTTGAAAGAGAAAGAGGGATCACTATTGTTTCTAAGAATGTATCCGTAACCTACAAAGGGACCAAGATCAATATTATTGATACACCCGGTCACGCCGATTTTGGAGGTGAAGTGGAAAGTGTTTTAAACATGGCAGATGGAGTATTGTTACTTGTAGATGCTTTTGAAGGCCCTATGCCTCAAACACGTTTTGTATTGCAAAAAGCATTAAACCTTGGTTTAAAACCATGTGTGGTAATCAATAAGGTTGATAAAGAGAATTGTACTCCGGAAGAAGTACACGAAAAAGTATTTGACCTGATGTATGAGTTGGGCGCCGAAGAATGGCAACTCGATTTTCCTGTGGTCTATGGTTCTGCCAAACACAACTGGATGAGCGATGACTGGAAGAAAGAAACGACCTCTATAGAACCCTTGTTGGAAATGGTCCTGGAGCATATTCCTACTTTTAAAGTGGAACCGGGAAATACCCAAATGCTGATCACCTCACTAGATTATTCTTCATTTACTGGAAGGATCGCTATTGGACGTCTGCAAAGGGGAACCTTAAAAGAAGGCCAGGCTATTGTGCTGGTCAAAAGAGATGGCAGCAAGGTTAAATCCAAGATCAAAGAACTGTACACGTTTGAAGGACTCGGAAGAATAAAAGTAAGTGAAGTGATTACGGGTGATATCTGCGCTCTGGTTGGGCTGGAAGGCTTTGACATTGGCGATACTGTTGCCGATAGTGAAGATCCACAAGGATTAAAGACCATTGCCATTGACGAACCTACGATGAGTATGTTATTTACCATCAATGACAGTCCTTTCTTTGGGAAAGATGGAAAGTATGTTACTTCCAGACATATTAAAGAACGCCTGGAAAAAGAATTGGAAAAGAACCTTGCGCTTAGATTAGAAGAGACAGATAGTGCCGATAAATTTATGGTCTTTGGCCGTGGAGTACTTCATTTGTCCGTATTGATTGAAACCATGCGGAGAGAAGGGTACGAAGTGCAGATAGGTCAGCCACAGGTAATTATACGTGAATTTGATGGTGTAAAATGTGAGCCAATAGAGCAATTAACAATAGACCTTCCCGAAAGTGTTTCAGGAAGGGCCGTGGAAATGGTCTCTATTCGCAAGGGAGAAATGATCAGTATGGAGTCTAAAGGAGAACGTATGGTTTGCGAATTCCTGATCCCTTCCAGAGGTATCATCGGTTTGCGAAATCAATTATTGACCGCAACTGCCGGGGAGGCGATCATGACCCACAGGTTTTTGGAATACCAACCTATGAAGGGTGATATTCCCCAACGTCAGAATGGTTCTTTGGTTTCTATGGAACTGGGAAAAGCTATCCCTTACTCCATTGATAAGTTACAGGAAAGAGGCCGCTTCTTTGTTGATCCGGGAGAAGATATCTACGAAGGGCAGGTTATTGGAGAGAACTCCAGAGGAGATGATATGACCATTAACGTCACCAAAACTAAAAAACTGTCTAACGTTCGTTCCTCCGGGGCAGATGATAAGGCTAAAATTGTTCCTGCGATAAAATTTTCTTTGGAAGAAGCTCTTGAATATATTCAAAAAGATGAATATGTGGAGGTAACCCCAAAACATATTCGTTTACGCAAGATCTACCTTACAGAGGTAGACAGGAAACGCAACAAATTAGCATAAAAAAAAGCGCCTCAAAAGGCGCTTTTTTATTTCTATTACTTAGTCCATTGTAGCCGGATGCATAGCTGCTGCTGCTGCACCGATGATCCCGGCATGATTCTGAAGTCCGGCTGGTATCACAGGGGTATCAAGGGTGATATACTCCTTGTATTGATCAAAATCCTTGGAAGTACCACCGCCTAAAATGATGAGGTCTGGAGCAATGATCAGATCAACATACTCTAAAAAAGTATTAAAGCGTTTTCCCCATTCTTCATAGGAGATGTTTTCTCTTTCCTTGGCAGAAGCGGCTGCCCAATCCTCTATTTTGGTGTATTCTTTATAAGGAATATGACCCAGCTCGAAATTAGGGATTAGTTCCCCATTCCAAAATGCGCCACTGCCTAAACCGGTGCCAATGGTGATCATTACCACAAATCCTTTTCGTCCTTTCCCAATCCCGTAATTCATGGTAGCAAAACCGGCTGCATCCGCATCATTTATAATGGTAACAGGTAATCCCGTAGCTTCGCTGAATAATTCTTTAACATTGACATTGACCCATTTCTTATGGAGGTTGCCCCTGGATTTACATATTCCATGCCGCACGGTGGTTGGAAAACCACATCCAACCGGACCTTTATAATCAAAATGATCCACAATCTGTTTTACGACCTTAGCCATGGGTTTTGGCTTTCGGGAAAGTGGTGTGGGGATTCGGAAACGTTCTGTCAGCATTTCCCCTGTGATAGAATTTACAAGGGCCCCTTTCATACCCGATCCTCCAATGTCAATTCCCAGTACTGTCATATTGTTTCATAAATGGTGGCGTATTCTGCCTGGTTTGTAGGGCGTAAAAGTAACAAAAAACTGGAAGCAGAGACCATGCGTTTCTATTCACATCCGGTCTTCCGATTTTAAATGGTCAAAGATGACCCGGCATACTTCAGACACCTTTTCCCTGTCGTAATAGCCTAGCCAGGCCATTTCCTCGATCTCCGAATCTATTTGTAGTACTCCCTGATAAGTAGCTTCATAGCATGTCATACGAACCAATACCCCCGGAGGTTTACTATCTGCCTGTGCTTCAAAAACTCTTATAAATTGAAAACTGTGGGGTTCCAGAATAACCTGTAATTCTTCTTTTATTTCCCTGCTGAGGGCTTTAAGATCGGATTCACCCTTATCCCTTTTGCCACCCGGAAGATAAAAAAGGGATTTGCCTTTGCTGCGCACGCACAGAATTTTCTTTTCACGAAGTAAGATCCAGGCGAGCTTGTCAATAGTATTTTCAGAGGGCTCCACATAGTAATCAATGGAATTTAAAGAATGATTAGGATCAATCAGATCCAGGAAACCATCAATACCTTTTCCAAAAAAGGTAAGCATCCCCAGCTTTTTATTTCTTCCCAGCGCACTGGAAATTGTTTCATCTCTGTTTCCAAAGGGATATCCTCCTTTTCGTATCCATAACAGATTAAGCAAATGCTGCATAAGTACATTCCCTAATTGGTCTATGGAAACCGCGATCTTTAACAAATACTCTCCCAGGCCTTTTAGCCCTCCTTTAAACAAGGTATAAAAGAATCCGTAAATAAGTCCCATAGGACCTGTAATCAGCAGGAGAATCACTGAAATTAAAAATAGCAGGACGCCAATGAGCGGATGTGTTTTTTTATCGGGTTGTGAAAGCTTTTTTTTTCGAATCACCGGATAATACTATGAGGTTAGGATGAATCTTTAACAGATCTTAAAACTGGTTGGGACCAGTACCAAAGGAAGAACAAAAATCCCATTCCAAATAAGACGATTCCCAGGCCATAAAATAATTGGGACAACGTAAAATAATCCAAAAAGGGCAGTAATACAATAGGGGACAGGAATTGTCCCATAAACCAGAAGGTGGTAAGTCTTCCTATTTCTCTCCCACGTATTTCAAGAGGGGCTAATTGCATTACCCATACATTGGCATTTGGGATCATAAGTCCCATTCCCAGACCCCCCAATAACATCCCTAAAAGTACCATGGTATACGAATCGCCATACGCAAATGCGAGGAAGGCGAACGCCAGTAAAAGATAGCCGATGCCAAAGATCTGCCTAAAGCTGAACATATCTTTTATGCGACTGAAGGAAAAGGATGAAATGGCAGAAAAAAAGGTTGCCGATGCCACCGCAAGGCCAATCATTGAATTTTTTTCAACCCCAATAGATTTTAAGTAAAACGGGATCTGAACCGGGATAATAAAAAAGATGATCCAAATGAGCATTACATTGCCAAAAACCAACCAGATAATTGCGGGTGATTTCACCTGTACCACGGTTTTTTGGACATTGACGGCTGCTGCTGGTTCCTTTAGAAAAAAGTAGGTTGCCGGTAATATAAGGAGAGAAAAGAGGTAGAGAAGAAATGGAACTCGCCATCCAATATCGGCCAGGATTCCCCCCAGACTAATAAAGATAATGCCACCAATAGACATAATAGCGATCTGTAATCCTGCAAACTTCTGACGTGCCTTTCCCTGGTAATAATCGGCTACCAGAGTGGTAACAATGGTCATGGTGATCCCAACACAAATACCCAGTAAGGCTCTTCCGGCAAGGATCAGGTAAATATTTTCTATATAATAACCGGAGGTACCCCCTATAGCGTAAAATATAAGAGCCGCGCCCAGTAGTTTTAACCTGCCTATTTTATCAATAATGATACCGGCAAGAATAGCACTCAGGGCAATAAAAAGTCCTGGAAAAGAGAGACTTAACTTAACCAGCGCGGCACCATTGGGTTGTAGTTCAAAAGTCCTCGTCATATCAGGCAACGAGGCCGAAATAGTGATCATGGACATGATGGTAAGGCTACTAACCAATAATAGGGTTGCCTTAACTTGCCAGGTTTCAGTATTCATAGGTTGGTGTAGAAATTTAAGCCTTGAAGCTGCTAAACTACCAGGGATTGGTTTAAAAGAAAACACTCAGGTACTTAGACCATCTGACCTTTCATGAGTTTTGGCAGCATTTCTTTAAAATTCTCTTTTTTGTTTAAATGCGGCAGGGGTTCTCCCGGTTCCTCCACTCCAAGGAATTTACAAAGTGGCCCCCAACCATCCCTTACATCATAGACCAGTAGTTTTTCCTTTGGGACATGGCGTTGTACCGATGCCAGATGTTCTTCCCAAACCTTTTTAGCATGGGCCTTATCCTCAAATTTTCCATCTAATTCGCCTGCAAAGAATGTCTTTTTAAAGAACTTGATACATTTTACTACATTCCTTGCTCTGCTGCTGAACAGCAGTTTGCCCATCATTTTTATCTTTTCTCCCGGGGTTTGCGGTCCAGCCCGGAAAACAGTACTATCTACACTTTTATACCAGGCTTCAAAATCGCGAACCGTTAGTATCACTTTGGCATCGGGGTAGCGTTTCATATGTTCTTTATACCAAGGATATCCGGGAAAATCTACTGTGGCATCATAGCCCTTATACAAGCTATCCCAATCTGTATCGCCGGTTTCAGACAAGGTTTTCCAATAATGCAAGTTATGAGGGTTCACAAGGAGTTCTTTCATATGATAAACATGATTAAATCCTAAGGTCTCTAATGATTGTTTTAAGGTGGTTGTTCCCGTTCGCGGGAATCCAGCTCCAATTACTTTAATAGACATATTTGTTGTTTTTATAGTTGGTGTTAGTGTTATTCAGTAGGTTCTGAGGCAGGTGGGGGAGGCATCTTAAAGATGAATGGTTCTGGCTGCGGTGTCAGAGGTTTTAGGTCCTTACCGGCAAGGCCCGGATAGTCTTTTGGGTATAAGGTGCTTCGGAAAACTCCATAGATGAATGGCCCAATAGGTTGAGAGGTTGAACCATCTGGCAAGGCGTAATCGTATTTATAAGGATTCCAATATTCCCAAACAATTTCGTTGTTTTCGTCAATCTCAATAAAGCGTCCATGCATCCCCTGTGTAATAAGGGTATGTCCGTTTTTAAGACGATGAGCTCCGGAGATAAAGGCAGAATATAACGAATATTTATCAGGAGCAGTATAAGACCAGTCGGGTTCATTCGGACCAAAAGTACCATTGTCCCCCAGGGTATAATTCCCATTTTCATCAGTAGGGATGGCCCATTCTTCCACGGCCGAATAATTCCCAACATCGCCAATCTTCACGTCCATTTGAGGTGTATTATTTCCGCCTAATGCTGCCCACATGGAGGGAAACTTATTGTCTGGATGCGGAATGTCGTTGTTGTATACCATAAGGTTTCCTTCACCTGGGTATCCTTTGGGGATCCATTTTATATCGTGTTGCCCATGCAGGGCCTGGTCTTCTTTAGTGCCTTTCCCATAATTCATTGGATTGCCCCATCTGTATAAAAGGTCACCCCCATGTCCGTATTTCCCGCCGGTACTTCCTTTGGCTTCCTGGGTGGTGGTGGTGTGATCTATTACAAAAATTTCGCCATATCCCGGAACGCTTATTACGATTTGATCTAAGTCGGGATTATAAGAAACGGCATTGGTATGAGTGATGTCTGACCCCTGATTATCCACAGTGGCATTGGAAGTTAAAAAACCCATTTTTTTCATATGCGCAACTTGTTCTTCGCTCATTGGCGGGCCAGCCTCTGCACTTTCCACATTGATATTGATCTTTCTCGGGTGTTCAGAAATTACTCCAAAATTATCCTTTGTTTTATCCAGGTCCTGGATCAGATGATCGCGCATGCGCCATTCCCAAACTACCTTACCATCATTTGGTTTAAGGGGTTGAATCTCAATGATCTTATCTATCCAGACACCTGCCTTGGGAATGTGTTGTGGATCCATGCCTGCTTGGAGGGCCTCTTCCGGAGTAAGGGCGTCGTAAGAAATAGCCAGAATATTGCCATTTGGCAAGATCTCAATATCGTGATGGGTCAATTCTTTTTCATTGTAGTACTTAAAATCCCAGACGAGATTTCCGTCCCAATCATACTCCCGCATCCGGCCAGATTGACCCCCGGCGGCAAAGGTTGGGAAATTTTCATCGCGCTCCATCCTGATCAGATGACCATTGGGTTGAAGATAGGAATTCATGGAATTTAAATCTGAGGACCAGGTATGGAC
>NZ_JBATLB010000090.1:0-6744 GCF_049669965.1 Muriicola sp.
AGATACCATTGTGATCTCTACTCAGCACGACCCTTTTGATGAGGATGATGAAAAAATGCTGAAGACCATCAAAAGTCACCTCCTTGCCATATTGATCCCCAGGGTAAAGGCGCTTTTGCCCGAAAAGACCCAGGCCTTGTTTACCAAAGACATCAAATATCATATAAATCCCACCGGGAAATTTGTGATCGGTGGCCCGCATGGAGATACCGGACTTACAGGAAGAAAGATCATCGTAGATACTTATGGCGGCAAAGGAGCCCATGGCGGTGGAGCATTTAGCGGGAAAGATCCGAGTAAGGTAGATCGCAGTGCGGCCTATGCGGCCCGCCATGCTGCAAAAAATTTGATCGCTGCAGGAGTAGCCGATGAGATCCTGGTACAGATAAGCTATGCCATTGGCGTGGTGCAACCTACCTCGGTATATGTAGATACCTACGGCACTTCCAAAGTAAGCATGAATGACGGGGAGATTGCAAAAATAGTAGCCAGCCTGTTCGATTTCAGACCGTTTGCGATTGAAGAACGCCTTAAATTACGCAATCCCATCTACCTGGAAACCGCGGCATATGGCCATATGGGTAAAGAACCCAGAAAGGTTACCAAGGTCTTTGAATCGCCCTATAACGGGAGGATCAAGCGAGAAGTGGAATTATTTACCTGGGAAAAATTAGACATGGTAGACCTGGTACAAGAGGCTTTTAACATATAATTTTTGTAGGATTACTAGGAATTTTAAAAATTCCGTCATTATATTTGTTTCACCAAAGTTCAAACTCTTATTGAATAGTTATCAAGAAAGGTGGAGGGATTAGACCCTTTGAAGCCTTAGCAACCCTTTGTTTCAGAACAAAGAAGGTGCTACATTCTATCACGTATTTTGCGCGACAGATAACACAAAACTATTACTTCGGTAATATTCTTTCTTTATAACTTTTTTGATTTTCATGGCAGATAAAACATCTGTTGTGCTGTTTGGCTTTTTTATTTTAAGAATTAATAAATAAAAAAACTGAAATCATGAGCGATCAAAAATTTTCGACCAAGGCATTACATGCAGGTCACGACACCAAATTACATGGAGGCACACGTGCTGTGCCTATTTATCAAAGCACGGCCTATGTATTTAACGATTCGGACCATGCGGCCAATTTGTTCTCTCTGGCCGAGTTTGGCAACATTTACACCAGGATCAACAATCCTACCAATGACATTTTAGAGCAGCGCCTGGCAGCCCTGGAAGGAGGGATTGCCTCTGTCGTAACTGCTTCTGGGACCGGAGCCATCAATACAGCGCTGTTGGTTCTCTTAAAAGCAGGCGATCATATTGTTGCCTCTAATAGTTTATACGGCGGCACCTATAATTTATTGAGTGTTACCTTACCTCGTTTGGGCATCACTACTACCTTTGTAGATCCGTCGGACCCCTCCAACTTTGGAAATGCCTTAAAGCAAAATACAAGGGCGATCTTTGTTGAATCGCTCGGAAATCCAAAACTCGATGTGCTCGATCTAAAGGCCATTTCAGCCGAAGCAAGAAAGGCCAAGATCCCATTTATTGTAGATAATACAGTAGCCACCCCGGCTTTATTAAATCCTATTGAGCATGGGGCCAACATAGTGATCCATTCCTTAACAAAATATATCAATGGCAATGGAACCGCACTGGGAGGTGCCATTATAGATGCCGGAACCTTCGACTGGTCTAGTGGGAAATTCCCTGAGTTTACAGAACCCTCTCCTGGCTACCATGGCCTGGTTTATCACGATGCCCTGGGACCTGCTGCCTTTATTGCCAAAGTAAGGATTGAAGGGCTGCGCGACCATGGTGCCTGCCTGAGCCCGTTCAACGCCTTTCAGATCATTCAAGGACTGGAAACCCTGGAAGTGAGGATGAAAAAACACAGTGAGAACGCCCTGGCCCTTGCCGGCTGGTTGAAGGATCGCAAAGAAGTTACCTGGGTGAATTATCCTGGATTAAAGAGTAGTAAATACTACGCGCTTGCAGAAGCGTATTTGCCAAAAGGGCAGAGTAGTATTGTAACTTTTGGGGTAAAAGGAGGTTATGAATCTGCGAAGAAGATCGCGGATAAGACCAAGCTATTTTCACTTCTGGCCAACATTGGAGATACCAAGTCGCTCATCATCCATCCCGCCAGTACCACCCATCAGCAATTAGACGATGCAGCACAGCTTACTACCGGGGTCACCAAAGACCTTATCAGATTATCAGTAGGCTTGGAAGACCTGGACGACCTAACGGCAGATCTGGAGCAGGCTTTTGCAACTATAGATGCTTCGGTTTTAGCCTAGCGTTTGGCAGGTGTAATTTTTAGAGTATAGTCTAACGGGATCTAAACGATAGAAAATGAAAACAGCGGTTTCGGATTTAAAACAATTGGATATTCCCGGGTTTACCACCCTTAGTGGAATAACCCAGGATATTCAGTTATCCTTTCAGGTGTTTGGCCTGCCGCTTAATACCGCGCCTGTAGTGTTGGTAAATCACGCCCTGACCGGAAATTCTAATGTGGCCGGAGATGACGGATGGTGGACCTCGCTGGTTGGGGAAGAAAAATGTATAGATACACTAAAGTATACAGTTCTTGCCTTTAATATTCCAGGTAATGGGTTTGATGGATTTGTGATCGACAATTACAAGGATTTTGTGGCGGGGGATATAGCCAGAATATTTCTTCAGGGGCTAGATATCCTAAAGATAAAAAAGTTATATGCTCTTATCGGTGGATCCCTTGGTGGAGGTATTGCCTGGGAAATGGCAGCCCTCAATACAGAGATCACTACGCATCTCATCCCTGTGGCATCGGACTGGAAGTCGACCGACTGGCTGATCGCAAATTGCCAGATCCAGGAGCAATTCCTGATCAATTCCAAGCAGCCTGTTCACGACGCACGTATGCATGCCATGCTCTGTTACCGAACCCCCGAATCATTCAAAGAGCGATTTCAGAGAAGTACGAATGAAGATCTGAATGTATTTAATGTGGAGAGTTGGCTACTGCACCATGGCAGGAAACTTCAGGAACGGTTCCAATTGTCTGCCTATAAATTAACCAATCAATTACTCAAGACCATAGATATTAACCGGGATGGGAAAGGAGCTTTTGAAAAATTACAAAAGAGCGATACCAACATACATATCATTGGGGTAGATTCTGATCTGTTCTTTTCTGCCAGGGAGAACAAGGAGACCCATAAGCAGATGGCCCAGTCCAGGAGCAATGTAACCTATGGTGAGATAAAATCGCTCCACGGTCACGATGCCTTTTTAATAGAGTTTAGACAAATGGAGCAACTGCTCCAGGGGATATTCGATCCCGAAAAGGCAGCCAGAAGATATAAGGTCCTCAAATTTGGTGGCACGTCTCTGGCCAATGGGGAAGGAATAGAACGAGTCCTGGAGATCATAACTTCCAAGGTGGCTGCAGGTGAAAGAATTGTAGTGGTGGTTTCTGCCAGGGAAATGGCAACCGATCAGTTAGAAACTATATTGCAAAAAGCCGCAAACGGAGATGACTATAAAAAGGCCTTTGAGGCCTTTGAGCAGTACCAACGACATAGCTATAAGAATGTAGATCTTTCAAAGGAGTTCCGGGAATTAGTGCAACTACTGGAAGGAGTTAAATTATTGGGGGATTACAGTCCAAAAATCAGGGATCAGGTATTGGCAATTGGTGAATTGATCTCTACAAAACTGATCACTAAACTGCTAATTGGCAGAGGGCTACAGGCTCAACATGCAGATTCCAGGCAATTGATCATAACCGATAATACCTTTGGTGATGCCAGTGTGCTGGAAGAAGTTTCCCGGGAACGGGCCATTGGTTTTTTCAGGAAATTGGATGCTTCTGTGATAGCGGTTATGCCAGGTTTTATCGGTGCTACTGAGGCAGGAGAAACTACCACTCTTGGAAGGAATGGCAGTAATTACACCGCTTCTCTCCTGGCTAATTTTCTGGATGCAGAGGAGCTGCAAAACTATACGCATGTAGATGGTATATATACTGCCGACCCAAAATGGGTGCCGGAAGCGCGACTTATTGCACAACTATCCTATGGTGAGGCCAATGAATTAGCCAATTTTGGGGCTACCATCCTTCATGCAAAGACAATCATTCCGCTACTGGAAAAAAACATTCCGTTACGAATCCTTAATACCTTTAATAAGGAGAATGAGGGTACTTTAATTAGTGCAAAAACTACTGTAGAAGGTATACGCTCTCTATCGGTTCTGGGCGATGAAGCCCTAATCAATCTTGAGGGTAGGGGATTATTAGGGAAGGTAGGTGTTGATGCACGGATTTTCAGGGCCTTGAGTCAACACAATGTAAGTGTAAGTATTATTTCCCAGGGATCATCAGAACGAGGTATAGGTCTCTTGGTATCAGCTAAAAAAGCAAAAGATGCGAAAAAAGCGCTGGAACAGGAATTTGAAACTGATTTTCGTTCAAAAGATATTAACGCAATCACTATAGTAGAAGACGTTTCGGTAATCTCTATTGTAGGACAGGATCTAAGTACCTTTCATAAACCTTACAATGCCCTTATTAAAAATCAGATCATTCCCTTACTTTTTAATAATACTGTAACGGGCAAGAATATTAGTCTGGTAGTGAAGAAAGCGGATCTTCACAAGGCCCTGAATGTAATGCACGGGCAGATCTTCGGGATTAGTAAGAAGGTTAATCTGGCCATATTCGGACACGGTAACGTTGGCGGAACGCTACTTGATCAGATATTGGGAGCTAGCAAGGCCATTGAAAAAAGAAAGGGGATCCAACTCCGGGTATTTGCCCTGGCAAATTCAAAAAAATTACTATTGAATAAGGAGGGAATCACAGGAAATTGGAGAACCTCTTTAAATGGAAAAGGAAACAATTATAACCTCAAAGATATCTTTGAGTATGCAAAGTCTCATCATTTAGAGAATTTAATAGCGGTAGATAATACCGCCAACGAAGACTTTGTGGCCCATTATTTTAATTTTGTTGAAAATGGTTTCGATCTCGTCTCTTCTAACAAAATAGCAAATACGTTGGGAATAGACTTTTATCATCTCCTCCGGGGAGAACTAGACCATTATCAAAAACAATATCTGTATGAAACCAATGTGGGAGCAGGATTACCACTCATAGACACCATAAAACTTCTGCATCTTTCCGGAGAGAACATTACGGGTATCAAAGGCGTATTTTCCGGCTCGTTGAGCTATATCTTTAATGCCTTTTCAGAAAAAGAAGTTCCTTTCTCTGAAGTTTTGCTAGAAGCAATGAGCCTGGGGTATACAGAGCCAGATCCCCGGGAGGATCTTTCAGGGATGGATGTGGGTCGAAAATTATTGATCCTTGCCAGGGAACTCGATTTGCAAAATGAAATTGGGGATGTACATATTGAGAACTTAATTCCCAAAAGTTTACAAAAACTCAGCAGCGAGGCTTTTATTGAGCAAATAGAGGTCCTGGATCCCATCATGGAAGAAGTGAAGAAGAGACAAGCCCCGGGCTATGTACTGAGATTTGTGGGAGAATTACATGGCGACCTCCAGAAGGAAAAAGGGAAGTTAGACGTACAATTGATCTCCGTTCCTAAGGAAAGTAGCCTGGGACAAGTAAGGGGATCCGATTCCATAATAGAGATCTATACCGAGTCTTACGGAGAACATCCGCTGGTAATTCAGGGAGCGGGTGCCGGGGCAGCAGTAACTGCCAGGGGCGTTTTTGGTGATATTCTTCGAATTGCAGAAAAGATGTAAATTGAAAGAAACAGGAGATGCCATGAAAAAAACAAATCGCCACTTTGAAACCGATGCGATCCGAACCCAGATAGAGCGCACCCCTTTTTTGGAGCACTCCAGTCCTATTTATATGACCTCTAGTTTTGTCTTTGAAGACGCCGAAGATATGCGCGCTTCCTTTGCCGAGGAAAAGGACAGGAATATCTATTCGCGCTATTCAAATCCAAATGGGACGGAGTTAATAGATAAAGTGTGTAAAATGGAGGGTGCAGAAGCAGGATTTGCTTTTGCTTCGGGGATGGCAGCTGTTTTTTCAACTTTTGCAGCACTTCTTGAAAGCGGAGATCATATTCTTTCTGCCCGCAACATCTTTGGATCAACACACAGCCTGTTTACGCAGTTCTTTCCCAAATGGAAAATTACCCATACCTATTTCAGGATTGATGAATTAGAAAACATAGAGGCTCTAATTACACCGAGAACCAAAGTGATCTATGCAGAATCGCCTACCAACCCGGGGGTAGATCTTGTTGATCTGGAAAGGCTCGGGGCCATTGCAAAAAAACATGGATTAATATTTATCGTAGATAACTGCTTTGCCTCACCCTATTTGCAACAGCCCATAAAATTTGGAGCCCATTTGGTCATTCATTCCGGCACAAAACTCATGGATGGCCAGGGGAGGGTATTGGCAGGGATCACAGTGGGCAGGGCAGATCTTGTAGATAAGATCTACAGATTTGCGAGAATTGCAGGACCGTCTCTTTCTCCTTTTAATGCCTGGTTGCTGTCCAAAAGTTTGGAGACCCTGGCTGTTAGGGTAGACCGGCATTGTAGTAATGCATTGGAGGTAGCACAGTTTCTGGAGGGTCATACAAATGTACAATGGGTAAAGTATCCATTTTTACCTTCCCATCCCCAGCATAAGATGGCCAGGAAACAGATGAAAGCCGGAGTCTGTGTACTTGCTTTTGAGGTACAAGGAGGCG
>NZ_JBATLB010000091.1:0-12340 GCF_049669965.1 Muriicola sp.
GAAATTCAGATGGTTTTCTAAAAGTTGGCAAGCCAGGCGATGTAAAATTATATGGATTTCTTTAGAGGAAAGAAGTACTTTTTGACTCATGGTTTGCGCTACCAACATATTTGACATCAAAAATAGCGATTTCTATTCAATAAAAAGGAACCCTGCAAAATATCATCCCGCAGCACGAAGGGATATATCTCAAAAAGGTTAAAAAAAAAGCCCTGACACTGCGGTCAGGGCTTTACTTTATAGTTACTTGGACAATGTAAAAGCTTACTTCTTTTTGCTACCGGCTTCCATTTTGTCTTTCAACGCTTGTAATTGCTCATTGGCGTCTCCCAGTGTTGGTTTAGACTCCTCTGCTGAGGTAGCCGCCTTTTTCTTGGCCGCCTTTACATTGCGCTGTTCTTCTTCCTTGAAAATTGAGGTATGACTGGCCACAACCCTTTTGAATTCTTTGTTGAACTCAATGATCTTGAAAAGGGCCTCTTCTCCTTTAGCCAATTTCTTACCATCCTCTTTCTCCATATGTCGCTGAGGAACAAAGGCTGTAATATCCTTATTGAAGTCTATGACCGCTCCTTTATCAACGATCTCCGTAATGGAAGCTGTGTGCTCAGTACCCAAGGCAAATTCCTTTTCGTATTTATCCCATGGATTATCTGTTGTTTGCTTGTGGCCTAAACTTAACTTACGCCCTTCCACATCCAATTCTAACACCTCAACTTCGAGGGTGTCGCCAACGGCTACAAACTCAGATGGATGTTTTATTTTTTTGGTCCAGGACAAATCAGAAATGTAGATCAACCCATCAATTCCTTCTTCCAGTTCTACAAAAACTCCGAAGTTGGTGAAATTCCTTACAATTCCTTTGTGTTTGGAGCCTACAGGATACTTAGACGTAATGTCTGTCCAAGGATCTGGCGTAAGTTGTTTGATCCCTAAAGACATTTTTCTGTCTTCGCGATCTAACGTAAGAACCACAGCTTCCAACTCATCTCCAACCTTCACAAAATCTTGTGCAGATCTTAAGTGAGTAGACCAAGACATTTCCGAAACGTGAATAAGTCCTTCAACTCCTTCAGCTACTTCCAGGAACGCACCGTAATCTGCGATTACCACTACTTTACCTTTTACCTTATCACCTACTTTGAACTCATCACCTAGGGCTTCCCATGGATGTTTCTCTAATTGTTTAAGTCCTAGTTGGATCCTGGATTTATTATCATCAAAATCAAGGATAACCACATTGAGTTTTTGATCTAGTTCTACCACCTCATTTGGATGGTTGATCCTACTCCATGAAAGATCTGTGATATGTATCAATCCGTCAACACCACCGAGGTCAATAAAGACACCATATGAAGTAATGTTTTTTACAACACCTTCTAGTACCTGTCCTTTTTCTAACTGGCTGATGATCTCTTTTTTCTGTTCTTCAATATCCGCTTCAATAAGCGCTTTGTGAGAAACTACTACGTTCTTAAATTCATGATTGATCTTCACCACTTTAAATTCCATAGTTTTCCCAACATACTGATCGTAATCGCGGATAGGCTTAACATCTATCTGAGATCCCGGTAGGAAAGCTTCTATACCAAATATGTCAACGATCATTCCTCCTTTGGTTCTGCATTTAACAAAACCAGTGACTACTTCCTCTTTATCATGAGCAGCATTCACTCTGTCCCATGCCTGGATGGTACGGGCTTTTCTGTGAGACAGAACCAATTGTCCGCTTTTGTCTTCACGGATATCAATCAACACTTCTACCTTATCCCCTACTTTAAGTCCGGGATTGTAGCGAAATTCATTCAGGGAAATAACCCCTTCAGATTTAGCATTGATGTCAATAATAGCTTCGCGATCAGTAATATGAGTTACAGTTCCTGTAACTACTTCCTCATCTGCCGTATCTACGAAATTTTCGGCTACTAATTTTTCGAATTCCTCTAATTTGGATTCGTCTACACGCTCAATTCCTTCTTCATACTTATCCCAATCAAAATTCTGCAAGAACTCTTTCGGATCTTGTTTGGGCGTCTCTACTTTTTGTTCCTGAGCTACCTCAGCTACCTGAGTATCTTCTGTTGTTGTTTTCTCTTCAGCCATTTGCTGATATTATTTTGTATTCCATAAACCTTTAAGAGCGAGGCAACATCTATGGAAGTTGTTTTTATTTTTTTCGTGCCCTTTTCGCTCTTAAATACTTGCCAAAAAGGTGTGCAAAAGTACAATTAATATCTTGTTTTACCAACCTAAATAACTGGTGGTGATCAAAATATTAACAATTTGAGGCAGGACCTCCATACTCTTTGTAGATTTTGTATCTTTAAAGACGCAATTATAAACCTTTTAAATCAACATAAATGAGTACGAAAGACAAATACCAGGGTGTGTTATCACTGGGCGAAAAATTAGGTATCAAAGACGGCAACGTTCATGAAGAGAATGGTATCTTAAAGATCAAGGGAGAAGCAAAAACACCTTATGAAAAAAATCTATTGTGGGATAAAATTAAAGAAATTGGAGGGGAAAATGCTTCTGATATCAAAGCCAACATAACAGTGGCTGATGACAGTGTCTTTCATAGACATATTGTGCAAAAAGGTGAATCGCTTAGTAAAATCGCCAAACACTATTATGGAGATCCAATGAAATACAAACAAATATTTTCTGCCAATACAGATATTCTAAAGAACCCGGATATGATCCATCCCGATCAGGTACTGGTGATCCCGAAAATCTAAAAGATAAAATTTATAGGCGCTGTTAAGCGCCTTTTTTTATGCGGTATTAATACGATCCTCTACCAAAGCCAAAGTCCTTTTAAACTGTTCTTCAGGACTTAGGGTGCTGTTGTCCAAGACAATGGCATCATCGGCTTTTTTGAGTGGTGAGAACTCCCGGTTCGTATCCAGAAAATCTCTTTGCTGTACATTTTCCAGCACCTCTTCAAAACTAATATCTGCACCTCTGTCAATCAATTCCTTGTATCGCCTGGTGGCCCTTATCTCTGGATTTGCGGTCATAAATATTTTTAATTCGGCATTGGGGAAAACCACTGTCCCTATATCACGACCATCCATTACAAGTCCCTTTTTTTTACCCATTTCCTTCTGAAGCAATACCAGTTTTTGGCGCACTTCCCTTATTTCAGAAATCTGACTTACATAACGGGAGACCTCCAGCGTTCGAATTTCCTTTTCAACATTCGTATTGTTGAGATACATTTCCGAGAATCCCTTGGAAGCATTGTGTTTAAACTCCAGATGGATCAAGGGGAGTTCCCGGATCAGAAATTCTGGCTTGGCTATGTTTGGCCCTATATATCCTTTTTGAAGAGCATACAGGGTGATGGCCCTGTACATGGCTCCGGTATCTACATAAACGTAACCAAGTGTTTTAGCTAATTGCTTGGCCATCGTGCTCTTTCCGGTGGAAGAGTGACCATCAATTGCAATGGTTATTTTTCTCATGCTCTAAAATTACGGAGAATAGTAGTATTCCCAGGGTCTCCTTCGTGCTATTTCCGTGTAGGGATACTTTTTATGACTATCTCACAGCTTTTTCGCATTTCTCACTTTTTGATCGGTTACGGCAAGTTCAATGACCTCGCTCATATCCGTTACATAGTGAAAAGTAAGGCCTTTTAAATATTCCTCCTTGATCTCCAGTATATCCTTCCTGTTGTCCTCACATAAAATAATGTCCTTTATGCGAGCTCGTTTTGCCGCGAGGATCTTCTCTTTGATCCCTCCAACCGGCAATACCTTACCACGCAGTGTGATCTCCCCCGTCATGGCTGTACTCTTCTTAACTTTCTTCTGAGTAAAGAGCGAAACCAAGGAAGTGAGCATGGTAATACCCGCACTGGGGCCATCTTTTGGAGTAGCCCCTTCCGGGACATGGATATGCACGTTATAACTATTGAACACTTCGGGGTCTATCCCAAAAAGGTCAGCGTTCGACTTAATATATTCCATGGCAATGGTTGCCGATTCTTTCATAACCTTACCAAGGTTCCCGGTAATATTGAGCTGTCCTTTGCCTTTAGACAAGATAGACTCTATAAACAAAATATCACCACCCACACTTGTCCATGCGAGGCCGGTTACAACTCCGGCTACATCATTATTCTCATATTTATCTCTTTCCAAACGTGGCGGTCCCAAGACCTTTTCTATGATCTCATTACTCACTTTTATTTCATAATCCTCTTCAATGGCTATAGATTTGGCCGCATACCGTACCATTTTGGCTATCTGCTTTTCCAAACCTCGCACTCCGGACTCTCTCGTGTAGCCTTCCACAATCTTTTCCAACTGCCTTTTACCAATCTTCAGGTCCTTTGAGCTTAGCCCGTGTTCTTTTAGTTGCTTTGGAAGCAAATGCCTTTTAGCGATTTCAACTTTTTCCTCAATGGTATAGCCGGTAACATTAATAATCTCCATTCTATCTAGCAAAGCCGGTTGAATAGAGGAAAGATTATTGGCGGTTGCTATAAACATCACCTTAGAGAGATCGTATCCCATTTCAAGAAAATTATCATGGAATTCGTTGTTCTGTTCAGGATCTAGCACCTCCAGCATGGCCGAAGAAGGGTCACCCTGATAACTGCTAGACAGCTTGTCTATCTCATCTAAAATAAAAACTGGATTAGAGGTTCCTGCTTTTTTTACACTTTGTATGATCCTTCCCGGCATGGCCCCGATATAGGTTTTCCGGTGTCCGCGTATCTCCGCCTCATCCCGCAATCCGCCTAGTGAAATCCTTACATACTGCCTGCCTAATGCCTCTGCGACCGACTTTCCCAAGGAGGTCTTACCAACCCCGGGAGGCCCGTAGAGACATAGAATTGGCGACTTCATATCGTTCCTGAGTTTTAAAACAGCCAGGTATTCAATGATACGCTGTTTCACATCTTCCAGCCCATAATGATCTCTATCCAGGATCTTCTGCGCCCTTTTCAGATCAAACTTATCTTTGGAATACTCCCCCCATGGCAACTCCAGATACAGGTCTAAATAGTTACGCTGAATACTGAACTCTGCCACCTGCGGATTCATGCGTTGCATTTTGGCTAATTCCTTTTCGAAATGTTCCCGGATCTTATCATTCCATTTCTTTTTCTTGGCCTTGAGCTGCATTTCCTCGATCTCTTCGTCATAAGAAGCCCCGCCCAATTCTTCCTGAATGGTCTTCATTTGCTGGTGCAAGAAATACTCCCGTTGCTGCTGATCCAGGTCGGAACGCACTTTAGACTGTATATCTTTTTGGAGGGCCAGTTTCTGAAGCTCTACATTCATATGCTTCAGTGTGGCCAGGGCCCTGTCCTTTAAATTCCCTATTTCGAGCAAGGCTTGTTTCTCACTGACACTTAAATTTAGGTTAGACGAAACAAAATTGATCAGGAAAGAATTGCTTTTGATGTTCTTTATAGCGAAAGAAGCTTCACTGGGAATGTTAGGATTATCTCGAATGATCTGCAGGGCTATTTCTTTTATGGAATCGATGATGGCCAGGAATTCCTCTCCCTTTTGGTCTACCTCTTCGTCCTGTAATTCTCTTATGGTAGCCGTCATATAGGGATCTTCCGTCAACACTTCCGCAATTTCAAAACGTTTTTTACCCTGGATAATGACCGTTGTATTCCCATCTGGCATTTGCAATACCCGAAGGATCCTGGCCACTGTTCCCATGGTATTAATGTCCTTTACTCCCGGATCTTCGGTTTCCTCATCCTTTTGCGAAACTACTCCTATAGTTTTGGAACCCTTATTTGCGTATTTGATCAGGTTGATCGACTTATCCCTTCCGGCTGTGATAGGGATCACAACGCCCGGAAATAATACCGTATTTCGCAAGGGTAATATAGGAAGAGTTTCTGGCAGCACTTCCTTCCTCATTTCCTCTTCATCTTCCGGGGTCAGTAGGGGTATAAGTTCAGATTCTTCGTTAATATCCTGTAACGACATATTGTCAAATCGTATAATTTTTGTGTCTCCCATAGATCTTTTATCCGTCATTCTGTCATTTAAAGACAGTGGTGTGTGTTTTTCTAAATCAGTATTTACCTTATACAAACCCATAAAAGCCCTTTTTTAATGGCTTAGCAAGGATTTGTTGTGTCCATAAAAAACAATTCTTGTGCCAAGCCCAATATTTTTCATCAGAAACTGTAACAATCGCTAAATTGAGCTATCTATATAACAAATCGAATACTTTTTGAGCCAAGTAGGAGAACATACAGAAACCTTGTTACAATTGTGTTTGGAAGGGAACCAAAAAGCACAATTGGAGATCTATAACAGATACTATAAGGCTATGTATAATACGGCGGTTAGGATCGTAAAGAACACAGCGGAGGCAGAAGATGTGATGCAGGAAGCTTTTTTAAACGCCTTTACCAAATTGCACACTTTTAAAGGAGAAGTTGCTTTTGGAGCCTGGTTAAAAAGAATTGTGATCAATAAAAGTCTGTACCATTACAAAAATCAACAAAAGAAGAATGAGGTTGCACTTAATGATACTCTTTACAAGGTCGGAGATAATGATGTACCGGAAGCTGGTCATGATGAAACAGAACAATTGGCTCAAAGAGTTTTGGAAACCATGAAAACGCTCAAGGATAACTACAGAATTTCTCTGACCTTACATTTGATTGAGGGATACGATTACGAGGAAATTTGCGACCTAATGAATATCAGTTATGCCAATTGCAGAACAACTATATCAAGAGCTAAAGAAAGTTTACGAAAAAAATTAATGCCTGTACAATCATGAAGGATCATCAATTAAACGAGCTGTTTGAAAAGGCCAGACCGCACTTTGACCACAAAGAACCCTTGCCGGGTCATCAGGCGAGATTTCTAGAGAAGTTGAATGATGCAGGGACAGAACCAAGCAAAGGTGTTTCCTGGTGGAAACCCCTATCCATAGCCGCCTCCATAGTATTGGTGGTTGCACTTAGTATAGGGCAGGGGCTGTTGAAAACAACTGAACAAGAACGCATAGCCGAAATCTCACCGGAAATCTCTAATTCACAGTTCTATTTCGCCAATATCATTGAACAGCAGGTGAAACAATTGGAGCAAGAGAACTCTCCTGAGACAAAAAAAATTATAGAGGACGCCCTGGAGCAGTTGGCCCTTCTGGAATCGGATTATAAGAAATTAGAAAATGACCTTTTGAAAGGCGGGGATGATAAGTTCATATTACAGGCCATGATCCAGAATTTTCAAACACGTATAGATCTAATGCAGGATGTATTAGCACAAATAGAAATTATTAAAACCCTTAAAAATCAGCAAAATGAAAACAATATTACTTAAATACACGGTACTTCTCTTATGCACATTACCGTTGGTGTTAAGTGCCCATGTAGATCCTTTAAAAGGGAAATACACCAAAGAAAAAACCATAAAGAAAGAATATACGGTCAATGCAGATGCTCTTCTAAAGGTATCAAACAGTTATGGCAACGTAAGTCTCTCTTCCTGGAATGAAGATCGGATTGTGATAGAGGTAGTTATTAAGACCAATGGAAACAACGAAGAGAAAGTGCAGAAAAAATTAGATGAAATTAGCGTACAATTTGATGCAAGTGCCTCTATGGTCTCAGCTAAAACAGAGTTCAACAATAATAAAGGCTGGAACTGGAACTGGGGCAGTAGCAACGTTAATATGCAGATCGATTACACTATTAAACTTCCTGTAAAAAACAGCGTTCATCTTAACAATGACTATGGAAATATAACCCTGGACAGAATAGATGGTTATGCCAAAATAAGTTGTGACTATGGCCGTCTGCAGATAGGCGAACTGCACGGAAGAAACAATGATCTCAGTTTCGATTATACTTCCAAGTCTTATATTGGGTATATCAATAGTGGTAAGATCATGGCAGATTATTCCGGATTTACCATAGAAAAAGCGGGAGATCTTGTGATCAATGCAGACTATACCAATGCTACTATAGAAGAAATGGGAAATCTGCAATACAGCAGTAATTACGGAAACATGGAGGTAGGAGACGTGAAGAATGTGGAAGGAAACGGAGACTATATCAATGTAGTGCTGGGTACTGTATACGGAAACGTAGATATCAGTGCAGATTACGGAGGTATCAAAATAGATAAGATGGATCAGGATGCCGGAAATATAAACCTACGCACAGATTATACCGGTATTAAAATTGGCTACAGCAGTGATTATTATTTTGATTTTGAGCTTACCACCGAATACTCGGGCGTAAGTGGAAAAGACGATTTCGACATAGCCATCAGCAAAGAGAAATCTAGTTCTCGCTATTACAAAGGTTTTTACGGAAAGCAAAATAGTGGCAATCGTATAGACATTACCAGCGATTATGGAAGTATATCATTCACTAAAAAATAAACACTAAATTTAACTACAATGAAAAAATTATTTACACTTATTTTGGTCTTATGTATGTCTTCTATGGGCTTTGCCCAATGGGGGAAAAAGATCAAAGGAAACGGAAAGGTAGTAACTATTGAAAGATCAACTTCGGATTATGAGGCCATTGCCGTCTCGGGCTGGTTCGATGTTGAACTTGTTGAAGGTGCCGAGGGTAATATTACTCTCAAAGGCGAGGAAAACCTGTTAGAATATATAATTACGGAAGTTAAAGACGGAAAACTGGTGATAAAACCAGAAAAAGGAGTGAACCTGCAACCTTCTTCATGGAAAAATGGATCTATTTATGTGACCATTCCCGTCCGAGAAATTAATGCAGTATCCATGTCGGGTTCAGGCGATCTGGTAGGGAAAACGGTTCTAAAAGCGTCCGATTTTACGACCAGTATGTCTGGCTCAGGAGATCTCAGTTTAGAACTTGATGTGCAGGACCTGGAGGTCAATGTTTCCGGATCTGGAGATATGGACCTCAGCGGCAGGGCAGAAAACCTTGAGGTACAAATATCCGGTTCGGGCGATGTTCATGCCTATGGACTGGTCTCAGATAATGTCAGTGCCCAGGTATCCGGCTCTGCGAATATTGAAGTTACCGCCAATGAATCTTTAAAGGCTAGGGTCTCAGGATCTGGTGATATTTCCTATCGCGGAAACCCAACGAAAATAGACAGTAAGACCTCCGGATCTGGCGATATTTCAAAAGGATGAGGAGATTTTACCAGCAAATTAATTAAAGAAGCCTCTAACCAGGGGCTTTTTTATTGATCCTGAGTAAGAGAATGGCTCCTAGGATAAAGAACAATCCAAGAAAGATAGTGGCATTGCGCATACTTCCGGTAAACTGGGCTACCATACCATACAAGAACGTACCAATTACGATGCCTATCTTCTCCGCTACATCATAGAAACTGAAGAAAGATGCCGTATCCTTGGTTTCTGGTAAGAACTTGGAATAGGTAGAACGCGACAGGGCCTGTATGCCGCCCATTACCACACCTACACAACCTGCCGCAATATAAAACTCTGTAGGAGTCGTCACAAAATAAGCATACACACAGATAAACACCCAAAGAATATTCACAAAAACCAGTGTTTTTATGTTGCCAAAGGTACTTGACGCCCTGGCAGTTAGTGTGGCCCCTATGATTGCCACTAATTGAATGACAAGAATACTGACAATTAAACCTGTAGTTCGTTCCCCATCAGATCCCCATTTTATTTCTTCCTCCCCAAAATACGCAGCGATTAGCATTACGGTTTGTACCGCCATACTATACACAAAAAAGGCACCCAGGTATCTTTTTAGCCTAATCTCATCACCCAGCTGATGCCAGACCCCTTTGAGTTCCTTAAACCCGTTGAGGATCACATGATGCCGTTCACCAACACGCTTGTTGCCTTTTGGGAGGTGGTAAAAGGTATACTGACTAAACAAGATCCACCAGACACCAACAGAAGCAAAGGAATATCGCATGGCAATAAGTTCGGCGCCTTCACCTGTAATACCAAAAATCTCCGGCCTCATGACCATGGCCAGATTGATCAACAGGAGAATAACACTTCCTATATAGCCCATAGAAAAACCCTTGGCACTTATACGGTCTTGCTGCTCAGGAAAGGCAATATCTGGTAAATACGAATTATTAATCGCGAAACTCACCCAAAATCCCACCAGGCCAAAGAAATAACAAATCAGACCCAACTCTATGTTTTCCAAGGAGAACCAATACAGGCCAATACAGGAAATTCCGCCCAGGTAGCAGAAGAATTGCATAAACGCCTTTTTGTTGCCGATGTAATCCGCAACACCGGAAACCAAAGGGGTGATCAGGGCGATAAAAACAAAGGCGATGGAAGTAGTGTAACTAATTAAGGGGGCTCTGGCGATCTCCCCTCCAAAAATGCTGATCTTTTCTATATCGGCAATACGGAACAAGGCCCCGTAATAGATGGGAAATATGGCAGAAGCTATGACAAGACTATAAACAGAATTGGCCCAATCATAAAATGCCCAGGCATTGAGCAGTTTTTTACTTCCTTTTAAAAGGATAGTCCCGGCCATATCTTTGGTTTACCAGGGTCCATTAGTAGTGCACCCAGCTATGATTAAAATAACCTATACTGTCTCTTTACCTTCCTATTGGAAAGAAGTCACTCCATACTTTCTGGCCTCTTCTTTAGCCAATGGTGCCCAACTTGTTAGGTTGGCAATTCTTGTATCATTGGAAGGATGTGTACTGAGGAATTCTGGAGGAGCCTGGTTGCCCGAATTGGCTTTCATACGTTTCCATAACTCTGCAGCCTCATCAGGATTATAACCGGCTATGGCCATGATCTGAAGCCCTATTCTGTCTGCCTCTGTCTCATGACTGCGGCTAAATGGAAGCATAACTCCCACGGCAGATCCAATACCATAGGCCTGATTAAAAATATTCCTTTTCTCTGGATCATTTATTGCAATGTTTCCTGCAACGGCAACTCCCTGTTGTACCATGCCAGCACTCATCCTTTGTGCACCGTGATCTGCCAATGCATGTGCCACCTCGTGCCCCATAACCACTGCGATCCCTGTTTCATCCTGACAAATAGGAAGTATTCCGGTATAGAAAACAATTTTTCCTCCCGGCATGCACCAGGCATTGACGGTTTCGTCTTGTACTAAATTGTATTCCCACTGATAGTCTTTAAGATATCCCGGATATCCGTTTGAATTGAGCCATCGCTCTGCCGCTGTGGCAATCCGTTGCCCTACCGACGAAATCATCTTAGCTTCACTAGAACTCTCAACTACTTTATTTTCTTTTAAAAATTCATCGTACTGTGCAAAAGCAGTAGGAAATATGGAGGTATTTGGATAGAAATTAAGAGTGCTCTTCCCGGTAAAAGGATTGGTCTTGCATCCTATAACAAACAGAAGCACTACCAGTGTTAAAAATATGTTCTTGTTCATCGTTGTTTACTTTTTGTTGAAATTACAAAAAAATCACTTCCCTAAAATTTGAAGGGTCGTGAATTCTTTGGTAACATGGATGGTGTTAGCGCCATTCATTTTCACATCCTTCAGGTCTATGGCTTCATTATCTAATTCTATCGATTTTATCTTAAACGGAAGTCCCATGAGATTTAATTTAAAGGTCTCATAGGTGGTCACAAAATTACCATCCTTAAATTGTTGAAGTATCAGTTCCTTTTCCTTACCTGTTAGTTTAAAATTACGCAAACTGTATTCCCCTTTCGTATAATCATACCCATCCTGGGCGTCTTCATAAACGTTGGAATTCTCAGTACCCAATTTATAATAAACATCTAACTGAAGTTCTGTAATGGTCAATTCTCCAACATATTGTTGTACCGGGTATTTTGGAATAATGGCTCCTTCCTTTATAAAAATGGGGATCTTATCGATATCCGCGTCTACCCATTTTTCAGTGCCTCCTTCTACGGTTTCGTTCGTCCAGTAGTCAAACCATTTTCCTCTTGGAATATACATGCGTCTTCCTTTGGCATTTGGCTCCTGGATGGGACATACCAGGATCTGTTCCCCGAAAATAAATTCATCTGTGCGGAAATGGGTCTGATGATCTTCCTGATCAAAGTATACCAATGGTTGAATCATCGGGATGCTTTCCTTAAAATACTTGTAAAATGCTGTGTAGAGATATGGCAACAGCTGATAGCGCAGTTCAATAAACTTACGAACGATCTTGGTTACCTCCGAATCAAAGGACCAGGGTTCCTGATCGCCGTGATCTCCGCTGCTATGTACCCTGCAGAAAGGATGAAAAATACCTAATTGTATCCATCGCGCGAAAAGTTCTCCATTGGGCTGTTCTGCAAATCCGCCAATATCTGTGCCTACAAAAGACATCCCGCTTAAACACATGCGTTGCACCTGTACATTGGCAATCCA
>NZ_JBATLB010000092.1:0-3189 GCF_049669965.1 Muriicola sp.
TCCTTCCTGCAGCACCTTTACGTAAGTGCCCGGGTGACCGTGATCTACAAAGGCTTTTATGACCTCCTGATCCTTAAATCGGATTCCTAGTTTATAACAGGGCTCTCGTGGGATCGTTATTTGCACTGTGGCACTGCCAAGGGTATACACAGACCCTATGAGAAGATCATTTTCGGGCATAGAATCTATGGTTATATTCTCCCCGAACATTCCCCAATCCCAAGAAAGAGAGGGATAGTGTTTCTGCCAAAACGGGTATTGTGAGGCAGAGAAGAGATAGCAGGCCTTAAAAATTCCTCCGTGATGTATATCATCGGTGATAGTATCTTTATCTACCTGGGTGGCCCTGAGATAAATTGGTTCAGCAACAGGGTATTTAAAAATCCCTGTTTGTTCTTCAAAACCTTTCCAATGAATTTTGGTGGGGCTGCCAATATTGGTAGAGATAACTTTCATGGGGTAAAGATAGAAAACCAACTCGTAGAATCAGAAATTTCGAGGAGGCTTCCAGCAATTGATTCACTACACTGTAAAATTCAGGAATACTACAGGTCTCGGGCAGTATTTCGTTTTATACCTTCCTGAATCTTTTCTTTAACGAACAATTGCTCGCCTTTATATTGTGTCATTTGAAAAAAGAGGGTGTCTTGTCCAACGTTTTCCAGATCGTAAATTGCGTGTTTTTTCTCATGATCTAAAAACTCAGAATCTCCCTTTTCTAAATGCATGAGTACGATTTTTCCATCAGAGTATCTAGAAATTACCATTCCCTCAGAACCAGCTACCCAGCAATAATCTAATTCCATTTTTCGAAATGGGAGTCGTTCTTTAGGCAATAATACAACTTCCCAAATACGAAGATATTCGTTTTCGAATAGGATTCTCTGGCCTAGATCAGGGCTAAATTCATTATTTTTTAATTCCCTTAAATGTGCAGGATTCCAGGTATTGAAATTTCCCGCATCATTGATAGCTACATATTTAAGTATTTTCGCTTTCTGATTTTCTTTATTGGTCATAGCATAAAATATTTAGAAGCATTTCCAGAAAAAATTTTACCTGAAACTTCATTACTTTGAAATTAGATGGCAACTATTTTCCATGATCGACATTTCAATACGTTTTGACAGCCCGCTTATTATTCTACGAAAGGAAAAGGTCTTTTAACCAAACGCGAACTGACAAACTCCTAACTCGAAGATTTCGTAAATATTCTCCGGGAACAAACTATCAATAGAGTAAATGCGTTTGGATTTCGGAAATCAGAACAAAATGGTATTTTTATTACCTAATTTTCTTCCGAAATCAGGAATCAATACTGGCTAGTACCAGGATTTTTAAGAAGATATACCTCCTGATTATTACCAGATAGCTGAAGAATGAACTTACTAAATGGAGACTCTTTCCTTGTATTTGGTTGGTGTTGTGCCGGTTACTTTCTTAAAGGCCGAATAGAAAGCGCTTTTACTGTGAAAGCCAACTTCTTTGCCAATACCCTCAATACTTAAATTATTTGACAGCTGTTTGGTTAATATGTCTTCCGCTTTTTTTATGCGAAGCCGATTGACATAGGAATTAAAATTGTGATTGGTGGTGGTATTGATAGTAGTGGAAATTTTTTTTGGATGGACGTTCAATTTTTGGGCCAGATCTACAATGGTAAGTTCACTGTGTAAAAAAGCCTGGGAGGTTTCCATATAAGAGTCAATATCACCCATTACTGTATTTAGATCATCATCATTTTCATTTTTTCTTTGGTCATTTTCAATGGCTAGGTAGTGCTGAATTGGAAAGCCAGATTCATTTTTGACGAGAATGGACAAGACATTCTGCTGTATGACCCCATTGACCGATACCCAGTAAATGGCTATCAGATCAAAAATCGAAAAGATGATCCTAAAATAGTAGTCATTAGGCGAAATATAGTACAGAATATGGATTAATACAGAAGAGGCCAAGCTGTAAATCAGAAAAATGCGTACCCATTCCAATACCTTACGTTCAATATGTGAGAATGTATTCTGAACCTCGGTTTTGTGCTCGGCTAGTAACTTTAAATTCCAAATACCGATACCCCATGAATAGCATATGCCAAGAATCGTGAATACTATTTCATGCCAAAAACTTTCGGCAATTACCAGTTTAGTGGAGTGTGGAAGGAAATAAATAATTATTTGAAGCACAATTGATATTATCCCCGGAAAGAGTACCCAATATTTTATTTTTTGATCGGAGAATATTGAAATTTTCTGGGTGTAGATAAAGAAAATAGGAAAAAGAAGCCAGGAAAAATTAAAAGGTAAAAGAAACAATTCCGGGTAGATCTGATCAAGATTTAATCCCCTGGAAACAAAAACTGCTAATTTTAATGAAAACAACAACAAAAACAGCCCAAGAAAATAAGTACTCCGAAAGTGCTTATAATTCAGGATTAATAACAAAATACCCAAAGTAGTCCCCTGTATTAACCCAAGGGTGTCTAGTATAGTTGGTAAGTTGTAGTTCAGCTCAGTCGTTTCAATCAAAATTAATGGGATAGCAATTTTCTAACCAAGATAAATAGGATTTTAAGGATTAAAAAGCTTCTTCTGAATAAATTTCGGTGATTTCCCCTCTGGCTTTTAGGAACTGCGGTAGGTGGCTAACTCACTTTAGGCAGTTCAGGGTATAAGTGAGGGGCAGTCTCTGTATTTAGCTAAATGACTAAGAAAGAATTCAACGCAGGGGTAAGTCCGTAGCATTTTTAGAGTTAATCCCAATCAGTATCCTGAGTATTATCAATGTTTTCCTTGCGAATCAAAAGAAGAATAACATAGCCGGTGAATATAACTAAAAAGGGAAGTAGCAATAGGTCATAGCGGGTTACGCTATCTGGGTAATTTTTTAGCGCAGTTTGCACATCAAGCTCCCAGGCGGCGTAAACCGACCAAAGGAATATTAAAAATAGAACAAAACTCTTCTTGTTTGAGTTCATTTTTTTCTTTTTGTAAAAATGCAATGACAAACGAGAGTTTATGAAAAATAAGTAAAATTTATGTTCTGATTTCTGAATATAGAACCAAAAAAGAGAAGTAAACATTAAAAATACCGCGTAGTAGGCAAAAGAGATCTGATTATTATCGATTTCAGGGATCTGCTAATAAAGTAAATTTAAGAACAGATAGAAATATCTAAGCCGCCTGGCTATCC
>NZ_JBATLB010000093.1:0-5289 GCF_049669965.1 Muriicola sp.
ATCCAATGGCGTGTTATCAAAGACGTCAAAAATTGTTTGGACCGACTTTTCTATGGCGATATCTGTTTTTTCAAATCCTGGTGAAGAGTCGTCGCACCAGAATTTTAGAAGGAACAGGAATTGGATCCAGGCGCCTTCAGAAAATAAGGTTGGATTGTGTTTTGAGATCTTAAAGGCTTTGTCTGCATTTCCTTCTTCAATAAGCTCAGCAGCAAATTCCTTTATCAGCTTTCGCAATCCCTTTAATTGCTCCATCTTTTTGAGCATAAACCCCTGCTCACCTAAAGTAAATAGAACATAGCTACGGTTGAGCGTTAGTAACTCAAAAAAGGTGAAGAAGAATGTAAGCATCTTGTCCTTGTTCGAAAAGCTTTCGAACTCTTTGTTCTTTTCAATAAGATCCTTTGTCTTTTTAAAGAAAAGCGTCCATATCCCTTTCTGGAGATTCTCTAAAGAGCCAAAATGATTGTAGAACTGATCTTCGGTAACTTCTATGGTTTTACAAAACTTGTAAACGGAAGTAGGTACCTTTTCGTGTTCCAGGACATATGTCATGTACCCGGAAATTATTTGATCCTCTATGGTAGAAGCAGGAGTCTTTTTTGCTGCCATAAATTGAATATTTTGTTTACGTAAAATTACTCTTTTTTAAACAGTTAATTGTTAAGTTTATGCGAATAAAGTCACACAAATAAAAAAGCGTGCTTTCAAGTGAAAACACGCTTTCTAACAACCTAACCAATTAATAAACAAACTGATTACTAAAACCAATTTTACTTTTTCATAGCAATGATCTTCTCGTAATCACAATTCAAATATAATTAATGTTTAAGTATTATTCATTATTATTAAACAAAAATATTTGTTAAAGTTTTTTATTTCCAAAAGATCTTAAAAAATTAGGTGTCAGTTTGTCACACTGTACAGCTATGGTACTTTTTTTGACCTATGAGAGCAGTTAAACTAAAAAAGATAAAAAATGGCAACAGGTAAGATCAATGTTTCTGTAGAGAATATTTTTCCACTTATTAAAAAATTCTTGTACAGCGACCATGAAATATTCCTACGAGAGTTAATATCGAATGCAACAGATGCTACCCTTAAGCTTAAGCACTTGAGTTCTATTGGCGAAGCAAAGGTAGAATTCGGCAATCCCATGATTGAAGTGAAGGTTGATAAGAAGGGAAAAAAACTCCATATTATAGACGATGGGATTGGCATGACCCAGGAAGAGGTAAAAAAATACATCAATGAGGTAGCTTTTTCAGGGGCAGAGGAATTTTTAGACAAATACAAGGAAGCAGGCAAAGATGCCGGGATCATTGGACACTTCGGACTTGGATTCTACTCTTCTTTTATGGTAGCTAAAAAAGTGGAGATCCTGACAAAAAGCTACAAAGATGAACCAGCAGCACATTGGAGCTGTGACGGTTCTCCGGAATTCAGCCTAAAGAAAGGCAAGAAGGAAACTCGGGGAACAGAGATCATATTGCATATTGCAGATGATTCTACCGAATTTCTGGAAGAACAACGTATTCAGGCGTTGCTTTCCAAATACAACAAGTTTATGCCCATTCCAATAAAGTTTGGAACGCGCACTGAAACACTCCCTAAACCCGAAGGCGCCAAAGAAGAAGATAAAGCTCCCACCAAGGAAGTAGACAATATCATTAACAACCCTACTCCCGCCTGGACCAAAAAACCGGCTGACCTTAAAGAGGAAGATTATAAGTCGTTTTACAGGGAACTATACCCCATGCAGTTCGAAGAACCGCTCTTTAATATACACCTCAATGTAGATTATCCCTTTAATCTAACAGGGATCCTCTACTTTCCAAAGCTTACAAACGATCTTAATATTCAGAAAGACAGGATACAACTCTATCAGAATCAGGTGTTTGTAACTGATAATGTTGAAGGGATCGTTCCGGAATTTTTAACGATGCTACGAGGAGTGATCGACTCACCAGACATTCCCCTGAATGTCTCCCGTTCGTATTTACAGGCCGATGGGGCGGTAAAAAAGATCTCATCTTATATCTCAAGAAAAGTGGCGGATAAATTGTCATCCCTTTTCAAAGAGAATCGGGAGGATTTTGAAACCAAATGGAACGATATTAAGATCGTTATTGAATACGGCATGCTTTCGGATGATAAATTCTTTGAAAAAGCTGAAGCCTTTGCACTTTACCCCACTGTTGATGGAAGCTACTTTACTTTTGAGGAACTCAAGGAAAAAATAGCTCCGTTGCAAACGGATAAAGATGACAAATTAGTTGTGTTGTATGCTTCCGACAAAGAAGCGCAGCACAGCTATATTGAAGCTGCCAAAGTAAAAGGATATGAGGTACTGCTTTTAGATACTCCTATAGTTGGACACTTACTGCAAAAATTAGAGACCTCCAAAGAGAAGGTATCATTTGCACGTGTAGACGCGGATCATCTGGACAATCTGATCAAAAAGGAAGAAACGCAGATCAGCAAGCTTTCTGATGAGGAAAAAGAACAACTCAAGACCCAGATTGAAGAAGCCGTAGGAGAAAAAGGATATACAGTACAATTAGAACCTATGGATAGCCAGGCCGCACCTTTTATAATTACGGAGCCAGAATTTATGCGTCGCATGAAAGAAATGCAGCAAACCGGAGGTGGTATGTTTGGCATGGGGAATATGCCAGACATGTTCAATCTGGTGGTCAATACCAATCATGAACTGGTAGGAGAAATCTTAAACACAAAAACTGCCAAGAAAAGAGAACGTCTCATTAATCAGTCGCTCGACCTTGCCAGACTCTCCAAAGGCCTTTTAAAAGGAGAGGCTCTTACCAATTTTATCAAACGCAGTTATGAAATGGTAAAATAAATTCAAAATATTTTTAAAAAAGGCCGCTTTAATCAGCGGCCTTTTTATTTTTACCCTATGAACGAAGTCTGGCATCTGTACGCAATGGCAGCCATGTATTGTGTTGGCGGGATTTTACATTTTGTAAAACCCAAAGCATATATGAGGATCATGCCAAACTACCTTCCCAATCACAGGGAACTGGTATATGCCAGCGGAGTGGCGGAGATTGTGCTGGGAATTGGGCTGTGTATCCCCCAGTTAAAAAATGTGGCCATTATAGGGATCATACTGATGTTGGCCATTTTCTTACTGGTACATTTTTACATGCTAAAAGGAGAAAAAGAAGGAGCCGGAGTATCCAAATGGATATTATTACTGCGGATCCCTCTTCAATTTGGACTCATGTACTGGGCCTATTGGTATTGGTAAAATCACCTTCCTCCTCTGAATTAAAATACTACCCGTTTTTTTGCCCAACTCTTTTTTAACCATACAATTTGAAAGGCCACAGCTCCTAGCAGTGCCAGGAATGAAAAGACCAAGATATTACTACTTCCTAAATTAGGTAAATGTACCATTACATCTGAATTTGAAGTTTTCCTTAGAAATGAGAAAAATCCAGGAAGCATGGTCTGCTGTTCTCTATAACCGTATCCGAGGATTAACAAGACAGAGGCTAGGAAAATAATCAGAACCCAGGAAGCCCTGGAAAATACAGGGGCGTGCACCGTAGCACTATTTAAACTAGTTGCCGTTTTAATTGTGCTGAGTACACCTGCAGTAAATTGATCATTTGGCTCTTCCAAAGGAACATCTTTGGTAAGTTGCCTAAGGAAGTCATCCAGTTCTTTTTCGTTTTCAGTGCTCATAGTTCATCATTTTTTCTTTCAGCAAGGAAGTGTTCAGCAGATTCGCTAATTGTTTTCTCCCTCTGTATAATCTCACTTTTATAGTCTGCGGACTCAATAGAACGATCTCTGCTATCTCACGGATCGATAGGTCATCAAAATAAAATAAGGTAACGATAGCCGCATCTTCCTCTGATAAGCGATCTATGGCCGCTTTAACCAGACGGGACCGATCTTGCTGCTCCAACTCTATGAGCACCTTGTTCATCACCTCCAACCCTACAGGTTTGCTAAGATCTATAGAAACAGTATCTATGGTACGTTTCTTTTTCTTAAGACGATCCAAACTGTGGTTGTACGTTATTTTATACAACCAGGTAGAGAATTTAGCATCGCCGGCATAGGTATCTAAGGCTTTAAATGCTTTTACAAAGGCATCCTGCGCCACTTCCTCAGCATCTTCCTTATTTCTCAGAAGTCGACAAGCCAGCGTGAATACCATATGCTTATACCTGTCTACAAGCACACCAAAGGCCTTCATATCTCCCCGAAGGGTCTTGCTTACTAAATCCGAGTCCTCTAGTTGCCTCATTTGTTCTATAAGACGTTACGTATTCCTAATTGGTTACAGGAAATTTTAATTAAAATACGGTATTTGTGTAACCCATCCCGGATTTCTGCCGTCATACCTCTAAAACAAGGTTTAATTAACACACATCAACATGGGAGGAGAAGTTATAGTTTTTATTAGTTTATTTCTGGTAGTTTTTGGCATCTGTTATCTTTATTTCACAACGCGTAACAAAGAACGGCTGGCATTGATAGAGAAAGGCGCTGAGGCCAGTATTTTCGTAAAAGGGAAACGCGAAGAGACCGCCCCATTCTGGAAAGTGCTTATTGTAAATTTAGCATTGCTACTGATGGGTATAGGGGTCGCAATTTTCGTTGCTTCTTTTTTGGCAAACGCCTTAGGATTAGATGAAGAGGTAGCTTACCCGGGAACAATTTTTCTGATGGCCGGCGTAGGTTTATATCTGGGTTTTACCCTTACCAAAAAGCTGGAAAAGGAAGGCTGAAAAAAAAGCCGACAATTTTAAAAAACCACTGCTCAATTGAGGAGTGGTTTTTTATCTTTATCCTATGAAGGTACTTTCTACTAACATAGGGCAACCTACCTCCTTTTCCTGGAAAGGAAAGATCGAGGAAACAGGGATTTTTAAATACCCTGTTGATGAACCAATTTATATTGGGGCCACCCAAGTAGATAAAGATACTATCACCGATCATAAACATCACGGAGGAATTTTTAAGGCCTGCTATCTCTTCTCTGCCTCACAATACCCGTTTTGGCAGAAACACTATCCCTCTCTTTCTTGGGATTGGGGAATGTTCGGGGAGAATATTACCATAGATTCTATGCCTGAAAAAGATCTACTCATAGGGTCTGTATACACCCTAGGCAGTGCCATAGTGCAAATAACGATCCCACGAGAGCCCTGTTATAAACTAGGAATCCGATTTAAGGATCAGGAGGTCATAAAAGCCTTTGTAGATCACGGTCACCCGGGCACTTACGTAAAGGTGCTGCAGGAAGGA
>NZ_JBATLB010000094.1:0-2818 GCF_049669965.1 Muriicola sp.
GATTTTTCACATCATCGGGGTCCCTGTCCTTAAAGCTACTGTCATTAAAATTGTCAGCGGTCCCAAATAGATCATCCGTTCGGCCTCCACTAGACGCAATATAATTCTGTCCGTTGTAAGGGTCCTCTTCCTCTTCTTCACGCTCTTTTTCAGGTTCAAAATCCTTACTGCTAATCCTGTAGCCTATATTGGCACGGGCATTCGTTAGTCGGAAAAGGCTTCCCCCGTTTGCATTATTAAAAGTATTGATACGCCTGCCGTTGTTATCAATAGCATACGGATCCAAACTGGCCCCGAAGTTCACAGACATCTTATTTTTAAAAATATTGGTACCACCACTAATGCTTACAGGACTAATCTTAAGTGAGTCGGCCTCAAAATTGTAGCCCGATGATAAATTAAAACTATTGAGTAGCTGAATTTTCTTAGGCTCAGTAGCGGTAGAGTCTTTGTCCTTTACCTTGGCCTCCAGGGTATTTTGTAACGAAAAGCTTAAGGCATTCGACTTTCCGAGGCTGGGAACTCCGTAGAGAGTGTTTTGAAAGCGGGTATACTGCACTACGGCTCCGGTAGTTTCATTGAGATATTCATCATAATATTGTTCAAAAGAGGGGGCATACCCATAACTGATGGAAGGGCGCATAACATGTCTGATAGCCTGAAACTTTTTGTCTTCTCCAAAAGTAAAGGTGCCGTACAAGGTGGTGCCTACACTTGCATTAAAATTGTATTGATTGAACCGGTCAAAACCACTAATGGTATCCGTCACCACCGTTTGTGTATCCGGATCAAAGCGCTGTCCAAAGGTTTCCAGCGTCCAGATATCTTCATAATTACCGCCCATGGAAACGCTGAAATGCTTAGCGACCTTAAAATTAGTACTTATGGGGATACGGTGTCTGGCACCTACTCTGGCATCATCAAACATTTTAGCTGTTAGAAAGTCCTCATCATTGGTGCGAATACTGTTTCGTGCATTCAAATCGTATTGGAAATTCACATTCTGTATAGCCCCTTTCTTAATGCCCTCTTTTGGCGCAAAAGGGAATACCCTTTCCATGCTTGCCTGCAGGGTTGGCAAAGTAACATCTACCACATTGGTATTAGTGTTTTGATTGTGTGTGGCCGTTAAACTCATATTGACGGACGGGTAGGCCGGAAAAGTCTTGGAGTAAGAAATGGAGGATGAGAGGTTGTTGGTCTGCGTAAGTGCCAGGTTCTGTTGCAAAAGTGAATTCCGAAAATATTGACTGCTTCCAAGGTTTACGGAGGCTGATAGTCTCGAATTTGGGTTCGACTTGGGATCCTGGGAATGGGAGATCTGAATATTATAAATGGTACCCCGGCTGTAATCATCAAACCCCTTCTGACTTACCACCTGATTTTCATATCTGAAATTAATATTTCCTCGGTATTTGTAGCGTTTGGTATAGACAGATTGCCCCCGTATCCCGTAACTTCCATTGGTGTAGAGATCCCCTGTCAGGGTAAGATCCACGTATTCATTAATAGGCACATAGTACCCCGCATTTTGCAAAAAATAGCCTCGATCCGGATCATTCCCAAAAGTAGGCATCATGATCCCCGCAGACCTGCCCTGAGTAAGCGGAAAATAGGCAAATGGCAAAGCAATTGGGGTAGGAACATCCACAATATACAGGTTGCTGAATCCTGCGATTACTTTCTTTTTTGGCACAAATTTAGCTTTGCGAACACGTATGTAATAGTCAGGATCAATGGTATCTTTGGAAGTAGTAAGTTTTCCTTCACTCAGAAAGTAAACAGAATCGTTCTCCTTTTTTGTTTTTTCGGCATACACCTTCATAGCATCGCTTCCAAGCTGCCCTAACCCGGCCTGCTGTTCTGATCTGGAATTCCAGATCACGGCTTTTTGGGTGTCAAAATTAAAGCGTATAGAGTCCGGAATTACCACATTGTCTCCCTGTTTAAAGTAGGGTAATTGAGAATAATTTCCCAGAGAGTCCTTAATTCGACCCGCATAGACCTCATTTTTAATATAGTCCATAATAATGATCCCGGCCTTTAATTCAGTATCCTGGTAATAAATTTCCGCCTCATTATAGAGATATATTTTCTGATCTTTCTGGCTTAGTTTTACGTAATCTTTGGCCTTGTATTGGATGTTGTCTAGCAGCAGGGCAGGTTTTTTGGGAACGGAATCGGAGATAACAGAATCTGTCCTAACCGTATCAATTCCAAGGGACTGTGGCAGGGCCGGGGCTTTAATAGAATCTTGTATAGCCTTTATAGGAAGAGGTTTTATTTGATCTTCCTGACTATAAACCAAAGAGGCCCCCAATAAATACAAACCAATGAAAAGAAAAAGCCGTTTATTTGATTGCAAAGCTATATATCCTATTTTTGTAATGAGTTGGCTTGATTTTTGAAATCAAACTTACATATATTTTTTTTCTGCCAGCCGCAGATTACAATAATTTTAACCCGAGTACAGGAAGTAAAATTCCTCCCAAACCATGAACAAAACATTTCTTTTCATATTCTTAGTATTCTTCACTCTTATTGGGCATTTCGCTTTCTCCAATCCTCCATTCATAGATCGTGGTGAGGATGGTTTTGTAGTTGTTTTAGATGCAGGCCATGGAGGGCACGATCCCGGCAATTTAGGCAATGGGTACATGGAGAAGAACATTGCCCTGAATATTGTGCTAAAAATAGGAGAGGAGCTTAAAAAAATACCGGGCATAAAGGTGGTCTATACCCGTGATGATGATTCCTTTGTGGATCTTTTTCTACGCGGCGAGATTGCAAACAAGGCAGGAGCAGATCTTTTTGTCTC
>NZ_JBATLB010000095.1:0-1503 GCF_049669965.1 Muriicola sp.
ACCAGTAGCAAAGACTATTAATCTGGTTAAATAAAGAGAAATTTGTGTCCATAATAATTAAGTTTAATAAAATAGATTGTGGGGCAATCTGAGAACTAAATTAAATAGAGAAGGAGGTAAGTCTAAAATTTTTTGATGAACCCTCAAATATGTCCGATTAAAAACATGATTTTTTTTCAGAATCCGACGAACTGCAATATTTTAACTGATTTTCAAGTATGAAATATTATCATTTTGCAATTTAAATTAAGACAAAAATTTATAGTTTTCTTTTGATTCAGTTTTTCTAAAAAGACCTATATTTATTTGCCTTTAAATAAACCATAACACATTTATACTTATAAGGGTATTATTAGTGATAATAACCTAGTCATGGTTTTATTTAATTGTAATTAAAACTATAATCCAACCATCAGAATTTCTAACTATGAAAAAATTCTCAATAGTTGTGCTAAGTCTTCTACTTAGTTTCAGCTCAGTCTGTGATGCCCAGAAAAAATCAAAAAAGAACAATACAACAAAATCGCCATTAGATGATATTAACCTGTCAGGTCTTAAATGGCGTAATGTTGGTCCTGCATTAACTTCAGGGCGTATTTCAGATTTTGCGTTTAATCCCAATAATCCTTTTGAATATTATGTAGCGACATCCTCTGGAGGTGTATGGAAAACAATAAATTCTGGTGTAACCTATGAACCGATTTTTGATTCACAAGGTTCCTATTCTATAGGCTGTGTTACTATGGATCCAAATAATTCAAATGTAATTTGGGTAGGTACTGGAGAGAATAATAACCAACGTTCAGTAGCATATGGAGATGGTGTCTATAAATCAATTGATGGAGGAAAGTCATGGAAACACATGGGACTCAAAAATTCTGAACATATCGTAAAAATAATTGTGCATCCAGGCAATTCAGACATTGTTTATGTTGCTGCTATTGGCCCTTTATGGAGTAAAGGAGGAGAAAGAGGGTTATATATGACCGAAGATGGAGGAGAAACTTGGGATTCAATCATTAATGTAGATGAACATACTGGTGTAAATGATGTGGTTATGGATCCAAGGGATTCTAACGTGCTTTATGCATCAACGCTCCAAAGACGACGTCATGTTTTTACCTATGTAGGTGGAGGGCCAGGTTCTGCAATACATAAAAGTGTAGATGGTGGTAAAACATGGTCCAAGATTAACAACGGATTGCCAAGTGAGCAATTAGGCCGAATAGGGTTGGCTATTTCACCAGCAAACCCAGAGATTATCTATGCGATTGTAGAGGCAGCAAATGGAAAAGGTGGTTTTTTTGCTTCAACCAATCGAGGAGCCAGTTGGGAAAAGCGTAGTTCTCACGTAACGAGTGGGAACTATTATCAAGAAATTATTGCAGATCCTGTAGATGAACAAACCGTTTATTCCATGGATACTTGGATGTCTGTGACTCGCGATGGTGGTAAAAACTTTAATATGGTTGGTGAGGACACAAAACATGTAGATAATCATTG
>NZ_JBATLB010000096.1:0-12882 GCF_049669965.1 Muriicola sp.
ACCTTGGATATTTTCTGACTAAAAAAATAAGAATCCACCCCAAAACCACCGGTGAGATCTGCCAGGGTTTTTCCGGCTACTAAGGCCGACTTATACCTTGCCGTAATTTCGGAGGAGGTTTGCTCTATATGCAACTTGGGAGGGTAGAAAATTCCAGGGGAATTATACCAGGTTGGCAACTTGGTATGTGCCTTATTCTTGCTCTCGAGCTGCTGTACCAATTCTTTTTGTGAAATACCTTCAAAAGTGGGCTTAGAAAGTAATACTGACAGGATGTCAGTATTTAAATTATTATTTATAAATACTTGTACACCAGTATTTAATATATTTTTATTCAAACTATTACTATAAGTTTTGAGTGAGCTGTTTTACGATCTTATTATCGGCTAAAAACTCCTTTAAAATCACCTTAATTGCGGTATATCCCGGCACCGCAACGATCATTCCGAGGACGCCAAATAACAAACCTGCAATGATGATCACCAGGAATATTTCAAGGGGGTGCGACTTCACACTGTTAGAGAAAATAATGGGTTGTGAAAAGAAATTATCTATGAGTTGGCCTATGACAAAACCGATAATAACATAACCCGTATTGGGTAAAATCACCGAGGTAAAATCGGCCCCAAGATTGGAGGTCATAGATAGGATGATCATGATGACCGCTCCGATGATAGGACCCACGTACGGAATGATATTGAAAAGGGCGCACAGAAAGGCAATTACAATGGCATTGGGGATACCTACAAGTAATAATACAACGGTATAAATTATGAAAAGGATCAGTATCTGAAATAACAGACCTACAAAATACCGAGAGAGTAATCCGTTGATCTTTTCTATGGATTTAGACATCCCTGTTTCTTTGTCATTCGGTATGAAGGTGAGTAGGCCCCTTTGAAACAGCGAACTGTCTTTTAAAAAGAAAAAGGAGATAAACAGAACAGAAAAAAGTCCGATGCCTGCCGCACTCAGGGTATTGACAAAAGAATTAAGGATGTTAGGGATAAAGCCAATATCAAAGCCATTTACAATATTCTTTTCTATCTCGGTCCCTTTGATAAGATCGTTGAGTTGTTCTGGGGAAGCTCCAAAATACAAGGTGATCTCTTGATAAAGGGTGATGAACTTTGTTCTAAGATCTTCTATATTCAATAAAGATAAATTGGCAGCTTGCTCCGCAATCAATGGGAAGAAGAGGGCAATGATGCCCGCAAGCACTCCTATCATCAGGGCCATGGTAAACACTACCGCCAGGGTATTGGGAAATTTAAGTCGGCGCCTCAGAAATAGCACCACCGGTCTGCCAATTAGGGCAACTACCGCCGCCATACTTAAATAGGCCAGGACAGATCTGATTTCATACAGGAAATAAAAGAGAATGACAATTCCTGCAAGAACCCCGACAGCTCTTAGTATCCCATTGGCTAAAACATTTGCATTCATAACTAATTTTTGAAGGCGTATTGTATGATATTAGCGCCCATTTGAAGGGCTTTCTGTCTTACCTCTTCCGGATCGTTATGGACCTCCGGGTCTTCCCAACCATCTCCCAGATCACTTTCAAACGTGAAAAGCAGGATCAAACGATCTTCTTGGAAGATCCCAAATGCCTGTGGTCTTTTCCCATCGTGTTCATGTATCTTGGGCAACCCATCCGGAAACTGAAACTTTTGTGAGAATATAGGGTGTTCCGCCCCTAATTCTTCCAATTCTTTCTCGGGAAAGACCTTTTTTAATTCTTTGCGTAAATAGGGCTCCATCCCATAATTATCATCTATATGCAAAAATCCACCGGCCATCAGATAGGTCCTTAAATTCAATGCTTCTTCATCGGAGAAAAATACGTTTCCATGCCCAGTCATATGAATATAGGGGTATTGATAAAGAGTCGGACTAGCCACTTCCACAGTTTGTGGTTTATCATTAATTGCTGTGCGAATGGTTCTATTACAAAAACGAATAAGATTAGGCAATGCCGTTGGGTTGGCATACCAATCGCCACCACCTTTGTATTTGAGGACCGCTATCTCTTGTGCCCCTCCGGAGAACGATAACAACAGGGTAAAAACAAACAACAATAGGGTGCGATACCACATAGAATGTAAAGCTGATTTAGGATTCAAAGTTACGCATAATGAATTTCAAATAAGCGTTATAGGAACTTAGGCTTTTATCTTTTGATTGCTCAGACTCAACGACTGTTAAAGATGGCCACGGTTGTGCAGGCATAGATTGCTGCGGTCTCAGTCCGTAACCGGCTCTCTCCCAAAGAAACGGCTAAAAAGCCCTGTTCATATGCCTGGTCTACCTCTGCTTCCGTAAAATCGCCTTCTGGGCCAATAAGGATGGTAATTGGTTTATCGGGCGCGATTCGACGCTTGAGTTCTACTTTTTCCTCCTCATGACAATGTGCAATAAACAAGATGCCCGAGTGCTTTTTTTTCATATACTCTTTGAAGGTGATAGGGGGATGCAATACAGGCAAGTGGGTTCTGTTTGATTGTTTCATAGCCCCCTGAATTACTTTCTGTAGTCGGTCTAATTTTAAGATCTTGCGCTCAGACCTGTTACAAATAATTGGTGTAATCTCGTTTACTCCAATTTCTGTAGCCTTTTCAAGGAACCATTCAAACCTGTCATTGCTTTTTGTGGGGGCCACCACCATATGCAGGGAATGCATCTTGGAATGTTTATTAGTAGCTGAAATCACTTTTGCAGTGGCATCCTTAGGGTCTGTGGTGACCAGGGAAGCAACAAACAACCAACCTTTTCCATTGGTAATATGAAATTCATCTCCCTCTTTTTTCCGCAATACTTTTATGAGATGTTTACTCTCCTCTGCCGGGAGTGTAAATTCTTTAGTGGTTTCTGAGATCTCCGGGTTGTAAAATAATTGCATATGTTGTTTCTGTTCAAAGAGTTAATTTTCGCCTGGCATGTTCTATTCCCAGGATTATCCAATGTTGTAACATTTCTTCTGATTCAAGACCGGGGGGTAAAACAAAAATAAATTCTTTCATTGGTTTTTTAATGAAATCCATAGGTTCTACAAATGGATTGTCAAATATTTTTGTCATTTTTTCCGGGACCACCCGTACCATAAGTTTCTCTTTTAGGACACCAATGGTCATTTTTCCCTTAAGTAGGAAGACCATTCCGCCAAACATTTTTTTTTCAGTTATCAACGACTGTGTTTCTGGTGGATACATTTCAAGCGAAAGTCGAATGCGCTGAGCTAAAAGTTCATCGAACGCCATAATCAAATAATTAAGGTGCAGAATGCATGTATAGATTTAAAGGTATGAGATTTTTACAAACTGCAAGACTAGAGAAGCTAAAAGCCTCCTAAGGCCGTATTCTTTTGAATGTTACGGAATAATGTACCTTGCTTTGGCAGTAATGGTCTGATCGCTGAAATTTCCCTCGAGATATTTAAGATATCCAACAATCCCGATCATAGCAGCATTGTCTGTACAATATTCAAATTTTGGAATAAAGGTTGTCCATCCTAAAGAAACCTCGGCTTCTTTCAGTGCCTGGCGTATCCCGGAATTGGCCGATACACCTCCGCCAATGGCCACTTGCGTTATTCCTGTTTGTTTAACGGCTTTTTTAATTTTGTCCATTAAGATGCCCACAATGGTATACTGTATGGAGGCACAAATATCTTCTTTGTGTTGTGCTATAAAGTTGGGATCCTTGGAAACTTCCTTTTGAATAAAGTACAAAATACTGGTCTTTAGCCCACTAAAACTAAAATCCAATCCCTTCACTTTTGGCCTTGGGAATGCAAAGGCATGAGGGTTTCCTATTTGTGCAAGCTTATCAACCAAGGGTCCACCGGGATAAGGCAGTCCAAGGATCTTGGCAGTTTTGTCAAAAGCCTCTCCAACAGCATCATCCAGGGTTTCTCCCAGGATCTCCATATCAAAGTAGTTACGCACCAATACAATTTGAGTGTGGCCACCACTGATAGTCATCGCAAGAAAAGGAAAGGTTGGTTTGTTAAATCCTTTTTCAGTAATAAAATGGGCCAGGATATGTGCCTGCATATGATTTACTTCTATCAGAGGAATACCCAGTCCAAGTGCCATAGATTTGGCAAAGGAAGTGCCAACCAATAAGGAACCCATAAGACCCGGGCCCCTTGTAAAGGCTATGGCAGATAGTTGATTTTTATCGATATTTGCTTTGGCCAATGCGCGGTCTATCACGGGAACAATATTTTGTTGGTGTGCCCTCGATGCAAGTTCGGGAACTACACCCCCAAATTCCTCGTGTATTTTTTGAGTAGCAACTACATTGCTAAGCACAGAATCATTGAGTAAAACTGCTGCGGAGGTATCATCGCAAGAAGATTCAATGGCCAGTAGGTATATATTTTGTTTTTTCACCTAGCTTTGGAATAATTATTGGTCGTACAAAGGTAAATCATATAGCCCTATCAAAAAACTAAGAAAAATACTGGTTAGAATACTCCTGGCAGTATTACTCATATTGGTACTTGGCTCTATTATTCTGTCCTTACCCATTGTTCAAACCAAGATAGCGAAGTACGCTACCGGCTCCATCAACAAAGAATACGGCACTAATATCAATATAGATAAGGTGCGTATTTCATTGATTTCCTGGGATACCTCCCTCAAAGGGATCTTTATTCAGGACTATCAACAAGACACCCTTTTCTATATCAATGAGCTTACCACCTCGGTCTTGAGCATCCGGAATTTAATTGGTGGAAGTCTTGAATTTGGTGATATTGAGGTAGATCAATTAAACTTTAAATTAAAGACATACACGGGAGAAACGAATACCAACCTGGATGTGTTTGTGGAAAAATTAGACGATAACAAACCCAGAGATCCGGAAACACCCCCATTTTTTCTTACTTCTTCAGATATATTTATTAAAAACAGTCATTTTCGATTGATCGATGAGAATCTGGAAACTGCAGAAACCCTGAATTTTCGCGAATTGAATTTAAATGCGAAAGACTTTCAGATTTTAGGTCCGGAGGTTACCACCGAGATAGATGCCCTTTCACTAAAAAGTACAAATGGGCTTGAACTGAGTAAAATGGCAACCTCCTTTAAGTACTCCAAGCAACAAATGCGATTCGATTCACTGGACATTCAGACTCCAAGATCGCATCTTATTGGCAATCTCGTATTCGATTACAACAGGGAAGACTTCATCAATTTTGTGAATAAAGTAAATATTACCGCCGTTTTTCAGGATTCTAAAATTTCGCTAGATGATGTGAATATTCTCAGTAATCAGTTCGGGCAAGAAAAGGAAGTACTTTTTTCGGGAACTATCAATGGGGTACTCAATGATCTAAATTTCAACGAAGTATTTCTTACCACAGAGAATACAGGTATTCGGGGTGATTTCAATTTTAAAGATCTATTTTCCAAGGACGAACCCTTTGTACTAGAAGCCGGTATAAAGAATATCACTACCAGTTATTATGAATTACGGTCTCTGATGCCAGAGGTATTGGGAAATTCCATCCCCATTACCTTTGCTAAACTAGGACAATTTACGGTTAGAGGTGACGCCACCATTACGGAATCTTCTGTCAATACCAAGGTGAATATTAACAGTAATATTGGGAGTAGTTATGTAGATCTTAGCTTAACCGATGTGAATAACATAGACAATGCAAAATACAAAGGCTTTGTTTCCCTTATTGATTTTAACCTTGGCAAGTTTGTCAATGATGATAACCTTGGGATCACCTCCCTGGATGTAAATGTGGAAGGACAGGGTTTTGCGAAGAATAATTTAAATACCGAGGTCATAGGGCAGGTATATAGCATTCAATTCAATAACTATGATTACAAGGATTTGAGCGTCTCCGGGATCATAAAAGATCAGTTGTTTGATGGATCACTGGTAAGCAGGGATGCCAACTTCAATCTGGACTTTAAAGGGTTGGCCGACTTTGGGGGTACGGTAAACAATTTCAATTTCAACGCTTCCGTAGCCTATGCCGATCTTAAGAAACTTAATTTTATTAAAGACAGTGTTTCCATTTTTAAGGGAAATGTGAACATGGATGTCTCTGGGAGCAACCTGGATGACGTGGTAGGTAACATTACCTTTACCAACACCAATTATCAAAACATAAACAATACCTATTACTTTGAAGACTTCAATGTGGTCTCATCGTTTAGTCAGGATTCCATCAGAAGTATTGAAATAAACTCGCCGGATATTATCACTGGCTTTATGCGTGGCAAGTTCAAAGTAAATGAATTGGATAAACTGCTCCGCAATTCCATAGGTAGCATTTATACGAATTACAAGCCTTTTGATATTTCTGAAGGGCAGGTGCTCGATTTTAACTTTAAGATCTACAATAAGATCGTAGAGGTCTTTTTCCCCGAGGTTGCCTTTGACCCCAACACCTTTATCCGTGGAAATATAGTAGCCGATGAAGGGGATTTCAAACTAAATTTTAAATCTCCGAAAATTGCGGCCTTTGAAAATGTATTCGATAGCATTGATGTTAAGATAGATAACAAAAACCCACTTTTTAATACTTATATTTCCGTAGCCGATGTTTCTACCGCCTATTATGATCTGAAAGATTTTAGCCTGATAAACACCACGCTCACTGACACCCTTTTCTTCAGGACAGAATTTAAGGGAGGAAGTGAATACAACGATAGTTATAACCTTAACTTCTACCATACCTTCAATGCACAGAACAGATCCGTCATAGGACTCAAAAGATCGGATCTGAGTTTTAAAGGAAACACCTGGATCCTCAATAAGGACGGGGATAAGAAGAACAAAGTGATCATAAACCAATCCCTGGATAGCATACAGATTGAAGAGATCGTCATGAACAATGACAACAGAGAACAAATCCGCTTGCGAGGCGAGCTGGCAGATTCGACCTATAAGGATCTTCAACTCGACTTTAAGATTGTATCGCTAAGTAAGGTAGCACCCGCCATAGATAGTCTGAAACTAAAAGGGGAGATCAACGGAACGCTAAATATCCTGCAAAAGGATGATATTTATCTGCCTTCCTGCAACCTGGAGATCGCAGGTTTTGGTGTCAACGATATTACCTTGGGGGAACTGACCATTGGGATAGTAGGTAACAGAGATCTTACGGAATACGTGGTAAATTCCCAGATATCTGATCAGGGAGTAGAAAAGTTTAGTCTGCTTGGTAACTTTAACAATGAAGGAGAAGTACCTATTGGGGACCTCATGGCTAATTTCAACAATTTTAGCCTGGAACCTTTTAGTCCTTTGGGAGAAGGGATCATTACTAACATTCGGGGACTTCTCAATGGATCTGCTCAGATCAAAGGGGATCTTAGAAACCCGGATATCAGTGGGTTGCTCTCTTTAAACTCCGCAGGAATTGCTATTCCCTATTTAAATGTTGATTATAATTTTGGACCTAATTCTACCGTACGACTTTACAATCAGACCTTCGATTTCCAGAATATTCAATTGACCGATGTAGACATGAATACCAGCGCAACCTTAGATGGGACCATTAAACATCAGTACTGGGATGATTGGAGCCTGGATCTGGATGTAGATACCAATAACAATAGGTTCTTAATTTTAAATACCCCCTTTGAAGAAGAGATCTTGTATTACGGTACAGGATACTTAAATGGCAAGGGAAGGATCTTTGGGTCTACAAGGGCGCTCACCATTAAGGTAGATGGTGCTACGGCCCCGGGAACCTCCTTAAAGATACCGCTTAGTGATGTTGCCTCTGTAGGGGATTATTCCTTTATAAATTTTATTGAGAAAAAGGATCAGCAATCCTTTGAAGTAGAAAGAACCCTAAAGGATTACGATGGGTTGGAATTAAATTTTGACCTGGACGTAACCCCCGATGCCGAGGTAGAGATCGTGGTAGATCAGAAAACAGGAAGTTCACTTAAAGGTACAGGGGTAGGAATCTTACTGATAAATATCAATACCAATGGGAAGTTTAATATGTTTGGAGATTTTGTAGTGGTAACGGGTACCTATAACTACCGTTTTGGAGGAGTGATCGATAAATCTTTTACGGTGAAACCGGGTGGAAGCATCGTATGGGATGGCCTGCCATTAGACGCTCAGCTGGATATGGAAGCTGTGTACGCCCTCAATGCCAATCCGGCCCCTTTACTAGATAATAATTCGGGTGTAACCAGGAGGATTCCCACCGATGTAGTGGTAAAACTTACCGGAGAGTTGGAAAGGCCTGCCATCGATTTTAATATTGAATTTCCAGGCACCAGTTCTATCTTGAAGTCGGAATTGGAATACAAACTTCAGGATCCAACAGTAGAAGAGCGCAACGCGTTTTTTCTATTGGCACAAGGTACTTTTGTAAATGAAGGTAGTGGTTTAAATCAACAAGCCGTTACTGGGAATTTAATACAGACCGCTTCGGGCTTGGTAAACTCGTTACTAAGTAGTGGCAATGACAAATTCGATTTTGGGTTTTCACTGGAACAGGGGACAATAGATCCCAGTCAGGTGCAAACGGAGAATAGACTTGGAGTAACCGTTTCCACAAGGATCAGTGACAGGGTGCTGTTCAATGGGCGTTTTGGGGTTCCTGTAGGAGGGGTGAGTGAGACGGTTGTGGCCGGAGATGTGGAGGTCCAGGTATTGCTGAATGAAGAAGGCACACTTCGCGCCAAGATCTTTAACAGAGAAAATGAAATTCAACAGTTTCTCGCAGATCAAACGGGTTATACCCAGGGGATCGGACTTTCGTATGAAGTAGACTTCAATACTTTTAATGATCTGCTCAGGAAAGTATTTAGCCCTAAGAAGGTAAACGAATCTTCAGACGCCAAGCCTAAAGACGTGCGAAGTACCATGGGGAAAGACAGTTTGGTTAAATTCTATCAAAAACCCAAAACGCTTCCAATTCAGAATTGATCATTCAGTTAGGAATTTCACAATTTTCAGCACTAATTTATGAACATACGAAAACTATATCGTTGTAGACGGTCTATTACATCAAATAAGGTCAAGGGATCATCGTGGTTTCATATTTGTTTGCTATTTTTGATATTCGAAATTTTTTAATGGATACAAAAATTCAGAAAATAGCAGTATTTACCTCTGGGGGAGATTCCCCTGGAATGAATGCAGCCATTCGGTCGGTTGTTCGCACCTGTGCGTACATGAAGATAGATTGTGTAGGGATTTACAGAGGGTATGAAGGAATGATCGAGGGAGACTTCCTGCCTATGAATGCCAGGAGTGTCAATAATATAATCAATAAGGGAGGCACCATTTTAAAATCTGCCCGCTGTGATGAATTCAAAACAAAAGAAGGTCGCCAAAAGGCATATGATCAACTTAAGTCTGAAGGGGTAGATGCCCTGGTGGTCATTGGTGGGGACGGCAGTTTCACCGGAGCCCTTTTATTCAACGAAGAATTTAATATTCCCTTAATTGGAATTCCGGGTACCATAGACAATGATATTTTTGGCACCAGATATACCCTGGGGTTCGATACGGCCATCAATACGGCTATGGAAGTAATAGATAAGATCAGAGATACCGCAAGTTCTCACCACAGGCTTTTCTTTGTAGAGGTTATGGGACGAGATGTAGGTCATATTGCACTCAATGCAGGAGTAGGAGCTGGTGCAGAAGAGATTTTAATTCCTGAGGAGAATTTGGGCCTCGAACGTTTACTCGATTCACTAAAAAGAAGTAAACTCACCGGAAAATCTTCCAGCATTGTTGTCGTGGCAGAGGGCGATAAAACAACCGGCAAAAATGTATTTGAATTAAAGGAATATGTGGAACAGCATCTCCCTATTTACGATGTCAGGGTTTGTGTGTTGGGCCATATGCAACGAGGAGGGTCCCCATCTTGTTTTGATCGGGTACTTGCCAGCAGAATGGGAGTTAAGGCCGTAGAAGCGCTTATGGAGGGAAAAACCAACCTAATGGTGGGCATATTAGACGATGAAATTGCATTCACGCCTATCCACGAAGCAATAAAAGGAAAAACAAAAATTGATAAGGAACTTATAAGGGTCTCCGATATCATGAGTACTTAATTTTAAAATAAAGAACATGGCAACATTAAAAGTAGGAATAAACGGATTTGGTAGAATAGGCAGGCTTGTTTTCAGGGCCATAGCTAAAAGAGATGGAGTGGAAGTTGTGGCTATCAATGACCTGTTAGATGTAGAACATCTGGCATATCTATTATCATACGATTCAGTACATGGCAGGTTCGATGGAACAGTTGCGGTTAAAGACGGACATTTGGTTGTCAACGGCAAAACCATTAGGATAACAGCAGAAAGGGATCCCAAGAGTATTAAATGGGATGCAGTAGGAGCAGAAATCGTTGCCGAATGCACCGGAATATTTACAACACTAGAAACAGCTCAGTACCATATAGACGGTGGTGCCAAGAAGGTTGTGATTTCTGCACCTTCTAAAGATGCCCCTATGTTTGTAATGGGTGTGAATCACAAAGATGTAAAAGCGAGTGATAAAATTGTATCTAATGCTTCCTGTACCACTAACTGTTTGGCTCCCCTTGCAAAAGTCTTGAATGATTCCTTTGGAATAGAAGAAGCACTGATGACTACGGTTCACGCTACAACAGCAACACAATTAACCGTAGACGGTCCGTCCAAAAAAGACTGGAGAGGTGGTAGAAGCGCCATGCTAAACATCATCCCTGCATCTACAGGTGCAGCAAAGGCAGTAACCAAGGTAATCCCTGAACTGGAAGGAAAACTAACGGGTATGGCCTTCAGAGTGCCCACTGCAGATGTTTCTGTAGTTGACCTTACTGTTCGACTTAAAAAAGAAACTTCCTATGAGGAAATTAAAAAAGCATTTAAGACTGCCTCGGAAGGATCTTTAAAAGGAATTTTAGGATATACTGAAGAGCATGTGGTTTCTCAGGATTTTGTAGGTGATCCACGAACAAGTATTTTCGATGCAGGTGCAGGGATAGAATTGAACTCCAAGTTTTTTAAAGTAATTTCCTGGTATGATAATGAGGCAGGATATTCTAACAAAATGGTAGATCTGGCTCAATATATACACAAGCTTTAGTCATATTTAGATTCACAATTAAATCCTTGAGATAAGTAAAATTTGCTTATTTTAAGGGTTTCTTTTTTAAGCCCATTGATATGATTTTAATAGTAGATAGTGGAGCCACCAAAGCTGATTGGATCGCTCTTGATGAAAAAGGGGACGAAGTCTTTATGACCCAGACATTAGGCCTAAGCCCTGAAGTACTTACGAGAGAGGTGATTGAAGACCGATTGGCAAATAATTTTGAACTCTCCAAGAACAGGGACAAGGTAAAACGCTTGTACTTTTATGGTGCAGGCTGCGGTACTGACAGGATGAAAAAGTTTTTAAAGAACATTTTTAAATCCTTCTTTAAAAATGCCAAAGCTGAAGTGAAGGAAGATACCTATGCGGCCATTTACTCTACCACCAAAGTTGGTCACCAGGGGATCGTTTGTATTTTGGGCACAGGCTCTAATTGCAGTTACTACGATGGTCACCAGCTCTTCCAAAAGGTGATATCACTTGGATACATCCCCATGGATGATGGAAGTGGAAATTTTTTCGGGCGGAAACTTATAAGGGATTATTACTTTCATAAAATGCCGCAGGCTCTGGGCCATAAATTTGCCGGCGAATACAACCTAGATGCGGATGTGATCAAGGAAAATCTGTATAAACAACCAAATCCCAATACCTATTTAGCCACCTTTGCCCGTTTTCTGATAGAGAATAAGGATCACCCGTACTGTAAGGCAGTAATAGATAAAGGATTGCAACAATTTGTGAATAATTACATCATGCAATTTGAATTGGCCACCAAGGTCCCAATTCATTTTGTAGGGAGTATTGCTTACTTCCTGCGCGAGGAATTAAAGGCTGTATTGGAGCGAAACGACCTGGTACCTGGAGTTATCAGACAACGCCCTATAGACGGCCTGGTTGAATTTCACAAGCAAACTATCTAACGGCGATCATAGAGATCTCTACATTGACAAATTTAGGGAGATTGGCTACTTCCACCGTTTCCCGTGCAGGTGCTGTAGCGGGCTCAAAATAAGAGCCATATACTTCATTTACACTGGCAAACTGGTTCATGTCCTTCACAAAAATGGACGCTTTTACCACCTGTCCAAAGCCCATACTGGCTTTTAATAAGATGGCCTTTAGATTCTCCATACATTGCCTGGTTTCTTCCTTGATATCTCCGGAGATGAGTTCGCCTGTATTGGGATCCATCGGGATCTGCCCGGAAATATACAGGGTATTCCCTGCCATAACCGCCTGGTTATAGGGCCCACTGGGGGCAGGTGCTTTGGAAGTGTGAATAATCTTTCTACTGCTCATACATATTGTTTTAGTCTGTTATCGTCTAGGGGGTCGCTGACTCCTGTTCTCCCATTTAAGATCCGATAGGATAGAACTTTTAATTCCTATAAAGAAATACCATCGTTCAAAATCGCCAAAGGGTGTCCAGTTGAATCGCATATTAAAACTCTTAAGATCTCGTTCAAAACGCAATTGTGTGACGGTAAACCCTTTATTTTTAATATCATATCCGGAGGACACGCCTACCTTCCAACGAGGTGAAAGTTCAATATTTCCGGAAAACATCAGGGAGTGATTAGAGAATTCGTTTTGCCTGTTGCTGTTGCTGTAGGTGGCCGCGTACTGTAAGTTCAGGTCCCAGGGGATCTTAGTTCCATATCGGGGATTTTTCACATCATCGGGGTCCCTGTCCTTAAAGCTACTGTCATTAAAATTGTCAGCGGTCCCAAATAGATCATCCGTTCGGCCTCCACTAGACGCAATATAATTCTGTCCGTTGTAAGGGTCCTC
>NZ_JBATLB010000097.1:0-1972 GCF_049669965.1 Muriicola sp.
GAGATATGAAATACTATTTTAATAAAGAACTGAAAATGGGTTTTGAAGAGGTAATTATTAAAGTTACAAAAGCTCTGAAGGAAGAGGGGTTTGGAATCTTGACGGAAATAGACATAAAGGATACCTTAAGAAAAAAACTGGATATAGATTTCCGCAACTATAAAATATTAGGAGCCTGTAATCCTCCTTTTGCACATAAGGCCTTACTAGCTGAGGACAAAATTGGTACTATGCTGCCTTGCAACGTCATTGTCCAACAGATAGATGCGAACACCGTTGAAGTGGCCGCCATCAATCCCATGGCCTCTATGATGGCTGTCAAAAATGATAACCTCAACGATATTGCCGAAGAAATAACATCTAAACTCAAAAATGCAATCGATAGTCTATAGTATACGGAATATCACGGTGTAGAAAAAACCTTTCAGCGTAGCAGATCATTAAAAACAACCAAATAGTCAACTATAAAAAACAGGAGGTTTTGGGGCCTCCTGTTTTCTTTGAAGTGTTCTTATTGTTATTTGCATCCGATCTTTCCCTGAATCATCTTATTGCTAAAATGCCAGAGTGGCAATCTTCACAAAACCAATACGAACCCTTACCGTAAATATTTTAAAAGAATCCGGGATACTTTGTTAAACATCCCGGATTCCAGGAAGATTTTATTCATCCCAATGACCGCTTATACTGGCCCTTACCAGAATCTATTGCTAAACTCTTTCAGCACTCAAAAGGTGTAAAGGGGTTCATGACCTCTTCCTTTTCTTTTTCATTGGATTTTTGTTTCCCCACGAATCAAAAACCCAACATACTTATATAATTTCAAAGAATTATATCACTTTTATTTATACTACTAAAGTACGGTATTGAATTCAGATTGAAAATGACCTGGATCAGTTTGGAGATTTTTTTGTTTATTTTGCATTTAAATTCTCAATTCGCTTTTCCGGCAGATTATTTTAGTTCTGATTCCTGGTTTTTGCATCCTTTTCTTCCTGCCTCTCGAGCTTCCTAAAATACCCCCGGAATAAAAAATTATGTTTTAAGGCTTCCATATTTTCATTGAACCGTTCCACGCCCTGCTCTGCATTTTGTATGGTACTTTGTAATTGGTTAACCAAAACAGTATCCGAGGTCAAATAATTTAATGCACCGTCGCCTTTTGCTATTTTAGAAGTCAAACTATCCAAATTTTGAGTCATGGATTGAATTTTTATACTTGTGGCTTCCAGATTAATAATAACGTTCTTTAGCTGTTTCCCCGAAAGGGAATCATTCAGTAGCATACCCAGGGCGCTATGTTCAACATCGATGTTTTTTACGATACTGTTAAGCTCGTGGATGGTCATATTTGCGCTGCTACTTGCATTTTTTAAGTTGATTACTGTTTGCTGCAGGTCTTTGGCCATAATGGTGTCATTCAGTAATCTGCCCAGTGTTCCTTTTCCACTGTTCAGGGATGCTGTTATTTTTAGAAGATCTTCGGTTAGCAAGGCTGCATTTTCATTGGTAACGCTCAGCGTACTGAGCATATCGGCAGTCGCAATGCGGCTAAGTGATTGAATTTCATCGCCCGATGTAACCAAAGGTGCCGTAACGCCCCCCGGAACAATATTGATGATCATGCTACCTACAAGTCCATCAGTGGCGATGGCTGCGACAGCGTTTGTTTTGATATGATCGCGCATGCTTTCCTGAATGACCATTCGTACCCGTATAGTGGTATCGTTTTTCATTTCGATGCCTGTTACTGTACCAATATTAATGCCCGAATAGCGTACATTATTCCCTTTTTGCAGGCCACTTACATTTTTAAAAGTGGTGTAAATATTAATGGTGTCACCAAAAAGATTCTGTTGGTTACCAATGAGATAAGCTGCAATGACCAATAACAGGGTTCCTGCAATTACAAAAATCCCTAGTCTTATTTTTTCTGATGTTGTCTTTTCCATGCCGTTATTATTAGTCTTCT
>NZ_JBATLB010000098.1:0-3247 GCF_049669965.1 Muriicola sp.
GCGTAATCTGCATCTGGGCCATTGTAAGTCACTACCTGCGCATCGTGTGTATACCCGGAAGCGCCATAGCCCCCAGCAGCCTGTGGATTCATAGGATCCTGAAGATCAATAAAATGAGCCCCTCCGCCGTACAAGTCGTTTCGGGCAGTACCAACCGCATATGCAAAACCTGTATTTTCGTTGATCACTATATTATGTGCATTTCCAAATCCTGTGTATCGGTTATTTGCCGTAAACGTCACAGGGCCTCCAGATACACTGAGCAAATTAGTGAGATCAAAGACCTGCATCCCATGGCCATCTGCTTCAGAAACTATAAAGGCGTAATTTTGATACACCTTAATATCCCTCCAGGGACTAGAGGTGGTAGCCGTGGGCAATTTCCCTAAATAGTTGAGATCTTCCGTATCCGTGATCTCTACAAAAGCAGTCCCGTTGTTTAATCCTATCAGTGCAAACTCTCGGTTAGAGGCCATATCTGTCCACCCCCAAATATCATTGGCGGAGCTTGCATTAAGGGCATTGAGGGAGATCCTACCCAAAAGATCATAGCCGTCACAGGGATAGACCCCTGCAAATCCGTTCTCACAGGGTACAAAATTACCTTCAGAACCACCAGAATTGTCTATTGGTGGATCTACGTTTGGATTCATCCCGCCAGGATTAATTGTATCATCATTTTTGGAGCAGGCAGAAAAAAGTAAAAGCAAGAAGACTATATATAGGGACTTTTTCATAGCAGTGAGGGTTTGGGACCGTATAGTTTTTCCAAGTAAAGATACGATTAATTCAATATCCTCCGTATTTTTGCAGGATGTTCGAAGAGAAAGATCCTGCAAAAACAGGGCTGGAAAAACTGGGTGAATTTGGTCTTATTGACCATTTAACAAGTAAGTTTAAACTCACTCAATCCTCTACTGTCAAGGGTGTTGGGGATGACGCCGCTGTATTGAAATTCAAGAATAAAAAGGTGCTTATTTCTACAGATCAGCTCATAGAAGGTATCCATTTCGACCTCAGTTATATGCCCCTGAAACATCTGGGTTACAAGGCCGTGGTAGTGAACCTCAGCGATATCTATGCCATGAATGGAAAGGCCAGTCAGGTATTGGTCTCTATTGCGGTATCGAACCGTTTTCCATTGGAGGCCCTGGAAGAATTGTACGCCGGGATTCAATTGGCCTGTGATCTTTACAAGGTAGATCTTGTGGGAGGAGATACTACCTCCTCAGACAAAGGCCTTTATTTATCTGTAACAGCCGTTGGAGAAGTAGAAGACAATAAAGTAGTATACCGGAGCGGGGGGAAACCCAATGATCTGCTCGTAGTGACCGGAGATCTTGGCGGTGCCTATATGGGATTACAGGTACTGCAACGAGAAAAGGAAGTGTTTAAGGTGAACCCCAATAACCAACCCGATCTGGGACCTTACAGCTATATTATAGAACGACAGTTAAAACCCGAAGCGAGAAAAGACATTATTGAACTCTTAAAAGATCTAGAGGTTTCCCCTACTTCCATGATCGACATTAGCGACGGACTATCCTCTGAAATCTTACACCTTTGCTCAAAAAGTAAGGTTGGGTGCATGCTGTATGAGGAAAAAATCCCTTTAGATCCCACTCTTATTTCGGTTTGTGAAGAATTTAATTTAGACAGCACTACAGTAGCACTGAACGGGGGAGAAGATTACGAATTGTTATTCACTATTGATCAAAAAGAATTCCCAAAAATAAAGGGCAACCCCAATCTTACTGTCGTGGGGCATTTGACAGAATCAGATCAGGGCGCACACTTAATTTCCAGGAATAATACCAGTATACCACTAAAAGCCCAGGGATGGAATTCCTTCGGCTAGCTAGTTTTAGGCCACTTGCTGTTCTCCAGCGTGCCTTTTTTGGTAAATGATCTCCAGAGTATGATTAATATCCTGTAACTCAGGCGTCAAGACAGATAAATTTCCGCTCACGTCTGTGGTAACTTCTTTTCCACAGTGAACGCATTTGTACTCTTTAATGTGCTGGGTTACTTTTTTAGACACGGAATAGTGGTGGCCAAAAATATTGCAAAATATTTTCTTCATGATAAGTAGGTCATTAGGGCTGCAAAAGTAGGTTGGGGAACCACCATTTTGCAATGATTATAATTAGGGTTGAGCAATCTCAAAAAAAGGTTTGTGTAACACTTTACAATGGAACGCACATTACCAAGCTTTTATTGAGTGACCCCTGATAATTTTATCATTTATTCGATGAAAGTCCCATTTTCCATGAAAAGAGGCCTTTAATTTTTCTATCCACATTCTTCTTTTCTTCTATTTCTTCTATCTTTCTGCATTTAAATTACAGCATGCACAGAAGCAAAGAACTTTTGGTCACTTCCTTTGCCTTGTTCTCTCTTTTTTTTGGGGCAGGAAACCTTATCTTACCTCCGCAGTTAGGTTTTAGGGCGGGCCCTGAGTGGTGGTTGGTAGCCATAGGTTTTGCTATCTCCGCCGTATTGATCCCCATCCTCGGGATCAGGGCCCATGCCAGGTTGCAGGGTACTATGTTCGATTTTGCCAAAAAAGTGTCCCCTTCCTTTAGTCTGGTGTACTGTGTGCTGGTATATGCCATTTCCATAAGCCTCCCCTCCCCGAGAACAGCTTCCGTGACCCATGAAATGGCTGTCGCTCCCTTAGTGAACAGCTCGCCTTTACTAAGTAGTTTTTTCTATTTCGCATTGGTCCTGGTATTTGCCCTGAACAGATCTAAAATTTTGAACATCATCGGAAAGATCATGACCCCCGCTATTTTGATGATCCTGGTGGCCATTATAGGTATCATTATATATGTGGAGCCATTTAGCTTTGGGATGGCCAGTATTCCAAATCCGTTTAGTTATGCCATCATAGAAGGCTATCAGACCTTTGATGCCATTGGGGCCGTCGTGGTAGGCGGCGTGATCATAGTGTCTATTAATCTTAAAAATACAGCGAAAGATTACAATGAAAAGAAAAAGCTGATCACCAACGCCGGATGGATGGCAGGCCTGGCGCTCTTCCTGGTCTATGCCGGACTAATACTTTCTGCCGCGCTAATGCATCATTCCTTTGATTCCAGCATTTCCAGAACCGAACTACTGCAGCAAATGAGCCTGATCACCTTGGGAAATACCGGGAAATTTATCTTTGGGATCCTGGTTAGTCTGGCCTGTTTTACCACGGCTGTAGGTATCGTGGCAGGTACGGCCGATTTTGTAAAAAGCA
>NZ_JBATLB010000099.1:0-27372 GCF_049669965.1 Muriicola sp.
TCATAGAAGTTAAAGGGGATATGAATTTTGCCAGAGCCCGATGGGAGTCTGTTTCGGGAAATCAACTTACCAATGCCACCATTTCTCCTACCGGCAAGAGAGCTTTGTTCGAACACAGGGGGGATATATTTAGTGTCCCCAAAGAAAATGGTACCTACCGCAATCTCACCAACTCCCCGGGCGCTGCAGACAGGTCGCCGGTATGGTCCCCAAAAGGAGATAAAATTGCCTGGTTCTCTGATGCTAGCGGGGAATATCAGCTGATAGTAGCCGATCAGGAAGGCCAGAATATGAAGAACTACCCACTACCCAATCCTACCTTTTACTTTCAACCAGACTGGTCCCCGGATGGGAACTATATTGCCTATTCGGATACAGATTACAATGTGTGGATCCTGGCACTCGCTACGGGGAACGCCCAGAAGGTAGCCACAGACAGGTACGCTCACCCAAACAGGACCATGAATCCCGTATGGTCCCCGGATAGCCAGTGGATCGCCTACCCTAAGCAATTGAATAGTCATTTTAAAGCAATCTTTGCGTATAATGTACAATCCAAACAAGAACTTCAACTCACAGACGGCATGGCAGATGCCATTAGTCCGGTTTGGGATGAAGACGGGGCCTATTTATACTTTCTGGCCAGTACCAATTACGGCCTGCAATCTGGCTGGTTAGACATGAGTTCATATGATCCGGACGTAACCCGAAGCTTATATGCCCTTGTGCTTGCAGCCGATGGGAAAGCGCCCAACTTACCAAAATCTGATGAGGAAGAAGCCAAAGCAACTATTTCGCCTGCAAAGAAATCAAAAGACACTAAAAAGGACAAAGACGAAGAGACGGACAAAAAAGTGGTCGTTAAAATAGCCCCTGAGGGGATCTATACCCGTATCATACCGTTAAAATTAGACGAGCGTAATTATGTAGGCCTGGCCAAAGGTCCAAAACACAAACTTTTTATTGCAGAAAGCATCCCTAACCAACCTAATTTAAAAATACATTCCTACGATGTAGAAAAAATGAAGGCCGAGGACTTTGGGGAAAATATCTCGGAGTTTATTCCTTCCTCAGACAGGGAAAATATCCTGGTACGACAAAATGGTTCCTGGTTTATTTCGGAATCTAAAGGAAGTTTCAAAAACAGTGAGGGGAAATTAGAAACCAACTTAAAAATGCTCGTAGATCCCCAGGCAGAATACCATCAGATCTTTAAGGAAGGATGGCGCTTTATGCGCGATTTTCTCTATGTAAATAATGTACATGGCGCACCCTGGGATCTGATCTATGAATGGTATGCACCCTGGATAGATCATGTACGTCACAGAACAGACCTCAATTACGTGGTAGATATCATGAGCGGGGAGGTTTCCATTGGTCATTCCTATGTTTCTGGCGGCGATTTCCCGGATATTGAGAATGTCCCTGTAGGCCTGCTTGGTTGTGATCTGGAGCCCGACAATGGATTTTACCGTATAAGCAAGATCTATTCCGGCGAATTGTGGAACCCTGATCTGGAAGCACCCTTGCACCTTCCGGGTGTTGAAGTGAAAGAAGGAGACTACCTCCTTGCAATCAATGGAGTTCCATTAAGCGCCGCTATGAATCCTTACAGCCTGCTCGAACAAACTGCAAACCGGGAGACCAAACTATCCGTTGGATCTACCACAGACATCAGTAAAGCCAGAGAAATTCTTGTAAAACCAGTGCAAAATGAATATCAACTCCGCACTATGGATTGGATAGAAGGCAACAGAAGAAAGGTAGATGAGTTATCTAATGGAAAATTAGCCTATGTCTATGTCCCCAATACAAGTGGCAGGGGCTTTGAATACTTTAACCGCTATTATTTCTCACAACAGGACAAAAAAGGGGTGATCATTGATGAAAGGAACAACGGAGGAGGATCTGCGGCAGATTATATGATAGATATAATGGACCGGGAACTGTTGGGATATTTTAATAGTAAAACAAATGATAACAGGCCTTGGACAACCCCTATTGCAGGGATCTGGGGGCCAAAAGTTATGATCATCAATGAGCGCGCCGGCTCCGGTGGTGACCTCTTACCCTATATGTTCAAAGCAAAAAAAATAGGCCCATTGGTGGGAACCCGTACCTGGGGTGGTTTGGTAGGTACCTGGGATACCCCTCGCTTCATAGACGGAGGGAGAATGGTGGCCCCCAGAGGTGGTTTCTTTGATGTGAATGGAGAATGGGCAGTGGAAGGAGAAGGCATAGCCCCGGATATTGAAGTGATTCAGGACCCTAAAAAAGTCATGGAAGGCCACGATCCCCAATTGGAAAGTAGCATAGAAGAGGCACTGCGTTTATTAAAAACAGAGGAATTTATCATGAAGAAAGAACCGGCACCTCCGGTACGATGGATGCGGCCAGCGGGTTATAAAGACAGTAAGGACTAAACAGACTACAGGTCTATCTTGATCGCCTTATCTGAAGTCATTTGGAAGGCACATTCCTTGAAGCTGGGAGGGCCAAAGGTTTTCATACGCGCTTGCGAAAAACCTATGGGTTCTCTCGGTATTCCAAGCCAGTTGGTATCTAGTTTGTTGTTGCCATTCTCATCGTGAAAGACGGCCAGGGCATATTCCCCATTTGGCAAGTCGTTAATCTGAACCATGGTCTTTCCTGCATTTGCCTGGGCACTATCTGAAAGAAAGACACTTTCAAATTTTAAGAACCCCTCTTCCTTATTATAAACAGCAATATTAATACTCCCTAGGGAAGATTTCACCCCATCTACTTCCACAATAAGCTTGTTTTGTGCAAAACCCAGAAAGGGCAAGAACAGTAGGACCAGTCTTATACTTTTCATTTCAGAAATCTTTCAATGTATCTTGTAAACTCCAATTATCCTGCAAAAGTATATGAATGTCCTCAAAAATCATGCAACTTCAAGATCAGAATATTTTTTGCTGTTTATAAATTGCTGAGGCCTACTGTTTAGGCTTGGCTTCCGTTATTTTTCTACTTAGTAGTTCAAAGTATTCTACAGTCTTCAGGGAGTCCTTAAAATTGAAAAATATCATTGAATTTTCTTTTCGCTCCACTTTTATTTTTGGCAGTTTAAGATCATCTACATACACCCGTATATCTTCTAATCCTTGCAAGGTATCCTTAAAAATCCCTTTCTCTACCGTCCAAACAGAAAAACCACTTAACCTTTCCATTTCGGGTAGCTTGCTTACCATGCTTACGTTGACTATCTCACTATACCTCAACTCTGTGAAATAGAACCCAGAGAACAGCAAGAGGCTATCTTTTTCTTCACGGGTCCAGTTTTGACCATGAAGTATAAAGGCGGTTAAACAGATGATCACAGTTACTACAATCACTATATTCCAAAGCCAATGTCTTTTTTTATACTTCATTACTCTTGCTCTTGCGTACGGTATTTATTAAACCAGGCCAGTGTATGTGCAACTTTGGTGATGAGGTTGCTAGGTTTGTTGGCAATTCCATGGCTGGCCCCCGGGATTTCCACAAGAACCGTTTCTATTTTGCGCAGTTTTAAAGCGTGGTACAATTGCTTCGCCTCGCTGGGAGGCGTTCTGAGATCGTCCATGCCTACCATGACCATGGCCGGTGTTTCAATATTACCTACCAGGGACAGGGGTGAAAATTTCCAGTACCCTTCAAAATTTTCCCAAGGTTGCCCGGGGTAACGGGAGTTGGCATATCCAAAGTAATTATCGGCCACCAAGGTCTTACTGATCCAGTTCATTACGGGTTTGGCCACCACCGCTGCTTCAAACCTGTTATTCTTGCCGATGATCCATGCCGTCATTATACCTCCGGCACTTCCACCGGTTACAAATAATTGATCTTCATGGGCAATTCCTTTAGCGATACAATAGTCTACCCCGTCCATCACATCATTGTAATCCTGGCCGGGATAATTGTTGTACAACAAATTTCCAAACTCCTCGCCATAACTAGTGCTTCCTCTGGCATTCGGATAAAAAACAATGTAGCCATCTGAGGCATAAAGCTGGATCTCTGCAGTAAAGCGATCTCCGTAATTGGAAATAGGTCCGCCGTGATTTTCTACGAGGAAAGGATATTTCTTACTAGCATTATATCCGGGAGGATATACCACCCATCCCTGCAAGTCTCGTTGATCGTAAGAGGAGGTATACCAGATCTCTTCTACTTTTCCTAATTCTCTAAAGTCCATCAAGGCCTTATTAAGATTGGTAATCTTTGTGGTGGTTCCTTTCTTTGGGTCGTAAACAGCCAGTTCCGCAGGATATTCCGGTCTTGTTTGAGTAAATGCAATAGTGCCATTTTCCGAAACACTAAATGAGCCACCGCCGTAAGGTCTTCCAATAGAAGTACCCCCTACATCTTTACATAGATCCTTTATGGTACCATTCAATCCAATATGTGCAATTTTTGTATTGCCTTTGTCGTCGTACATAAAATAGAGTCCGGCTCCTTTGGCATCCCATTGAAAATCATCGACATCCCTGTCTAGAGCCGATGACAACACCTTCTTATTCTCGCCATTTTGGTCCATCAGAAATAGCGGACTAACCTGGTAGGCCTGCACCTTGTCTTCATACCCAGAGTACGCGATTGTTTTCCCATTGGGGGATACAGCCGGACTCCGATCCGGTCCCTGGCGGGTGGTAAGTGTTTTAATATCTCCATTTAAAATATTAACCGAATAGATCTCACTATTCCTAAAATCGTACTCCCAATCTTCATTCCTGTTAGCAGAAAAATAGATAGCTGTTCCCGATGCCGACCAGGAAATGGTCCCACGATGCTGAAAGTCGCCCTGCGTAAGTTGTCTGGGGGCTCCCCCATCGGCAGATATCACAAACAAATGATTAAATCCGGGTTCAATATACCCACGCCCATCGGCTTCATGGTATACCCGGTCTGTAATCCTGGGAGAATCGGCCCATTTAGCTCCTTTGGGCTTTTCCGGCATTTTTGCAAGGACCGGTGGTTTTTTAGGAATATTCATGGAAAAAGCCAGTTGATCTCCTTTTGGGGACCAGCTAAGGGAAGAAGGGCTAAACGGCAGTTGGGAGATTCGTGCAAACTTGCCCGAACTCACCCAGTACATGTAAATTTCGGAGCCCTCCTCGGTGCTACTTACAAATGCCAGTCGGTCTCCGGAGGGGGACCATCTGGGGCTATATTCTGACACTTCACGAGAAGTTAGTTTTTGATGCTGGCTACCGTCTTTCCGTATCATCCAAAGATTGCCTTCTGCCCGGTCTGTCATGATATTAAATCCCATTCTGCGGTAAACTATCCATGATCCATCTGGTGATATTTGAGGTTCTGAGACATATTGAAGGTCATATACATCCAAATATTCAAAAGATTTTTTCTGGGCAAATGCATTCGAACATACAAGAAGTAAAAAAGCGAAAACAATAAAAACTTTAGTGTTCATGGCAACTATTTTTTATGGATACTAAACATAATCAATAGGCAGCAGGAAAGCAAGAGTCCCTTTAGTTCTAAACAATGGCCACCCAGCCTCAAAATAAATACCTCTACTATCCTTTTTCCTTTTTGAAAAATAGTATCTTTAGTCTGGCAGCTGTAAACTACTACCGCAGCTACCATCTGTAAGCCATTTTGGCTTCTTATTTTTTAATGAGCAATCGGCCCATGTATTCAAGACAAGACCTGGCCAAGGCCAAAAAAAGAAAAGATCTTATTGCTATAGGAGAAGAAAAGAACATCCCTATCAAAAAAGCATTGAGGACGCTTCGCTATGAAGAAGAATTAAGGCTTTTACAAATAGAAATGGTAAATTTTCAGCAATGGGTGAAGAAAAAAGGGTTGAGGGTGGCCATTATTTTCGAAGGGCGGGATGCTGCCGGAAAAGGTGGGACCATAAAACGTTTTAAGCAACATCTGAATCCCAGATCTACACGGGTAGTGGCTCTTTCCAAGCCTACAGAAGTTGAACGTGGCCAATGGTATTTCAGACGCTATATAAAAGAACTCCCCAACCCTGGTGAGATCGTTTTATTCGACAGAAGCTGGTATAACAGGGCGGTCGTAGAACCTGTGATGGGTTTCTGTGATCAGAATGAATACAACCGTTTTATGGCTCAGGTTCCTGGCTTTGAACATATGCTCTATGAAGACGGGGTACATATCATTAAATTCTGGTTCTCCATATCTAAAAAAGAGCAAAAGAAACGCATAGAATCTCGTTTACAAAATCCGTTGAAGAAGTGGAAATTTAGTCCGGTTGACCAAAAAGGACAGGAACTTTGGGACAAGTATACCTTTTATAAGGAACATATGTTCTCCAGGACCCATTCTACTTTTAGTCCCTGGATCATTGTCCAGGCCAATGATAAAAAATCGGCTCGGTTAGAAAGTATGCGCTATGTGTTATCAAAGTTCGATTACACCAGCTCCCTTAGGACTAAAACCACCATCCTGCCAGATCCAAATAAAGTACACAGATATTACCGGCAAATAGAACAGATTGATATTTAAATTATGGTAAAGAAGGCTAGTTCCGGATTACAACTTAGTGATGAGGATCTTGAGATGCTCAATTCTCCTTTAGGTTTAAAAATGCTCCTGGCAGATAAGAAAACCAATGTGGAAAAGGCCCTCCGTTTGGTTAAGAGCGAGATCACATTTAGAGAACTTCAGGCAGAGGTCATAAAATTGCAGAACTGGGTAATTGAAAAGAATAAAAAAGTGGTCATTATATTTGAAGGAAGAGATGCAGCCGGCAAGGGGGGGGCCATTCGCCGTGTTACAGAACATATCAATCCGAGACAGTACCGTATAGTTGCCCTGCCAAAACCTACCACTGAAGAAGAGGGACAATGGTATTTTCAGCGTTATGTAAATCAACTGCCAAAACCCGGGGAAATGGTGTTTTTTGATCGAAGCTGGTATAACCGGGCCATTGTAGAACCCGTAAATGGATTTTGTACCAAAGCGCAATACCAAAGCTTTATGTCTCAGGTAAATAGTTTTGAGAACATGATCATGGATTCTGGAATATTTCTGATCAAGTTTTACTTTTCTATTAGCAAGGAAGAACAGGCCCTGCGTTTTAAACAAATTCAATCAGATCCCTTAAGGAGATGGAAGATGACCGATGTAGACAGGAGGGCACAGGAATTATGGGATCAATACACTGCATTCAAACTTAAGATGTTTGAACATACGAATCTGAAAACCTCTCCCTGGGTGATCATAGAAGCCGATAAGAAGATTGAGGCCAGGTTAAAGGCGTTGCAGTACATGATTAATTTTATTCCCTATGAAGCTTAGAGCTAAAATTCCTCCGGGGGAAGTACGAAGTGTCTTGCATATTGGGAAAAATGGTATATTTGATGGTCTTATACTATGACAAAACTTGTATCCATATTAGCTGCCTTGCTTATTTTATTCCAAAGCTTAAATGTAAATTTTGGAGATATTGTGCAATTGGATGAATTCCTGGAACATGCGGCATTCCACAAAAAACAGTACGGTGACAACCTGTTCGTTTTTATCTCCAAACATTACGGAGAACTTAAAGATGATCACAATAAGAACCACAAAGAAGAACATGAGGAGCACCAAAACTTGCCGTTCCAACACACTTCCTGTACCCATCAACTAGTAAATGCCTTTGTCTTATTTCCGGACATATTTAGCAAACAAAAAATTGAAATACGCACTTTGAACAGTGATTGTTTCTTCTATCTTCAAGGCGATTCATCCGGCTTTCAATCCGCAGTGTTCCAACCCCCCAGACGTGTATAATTCCAACTACTACTGCTGCAGTACGTAGGTTGGCCAACTAGCTATTTATTGGAATTATAATCAGAGAACCAATCCAATGGAAAGGATTAGTTGTCTTTATAACACGTATTAGTATTATGCTTTCACATATTATAAGTTTTAGTTTACGGAACAAGTTCCTTATACTCCTCTTTGTATTATTTATCGTGGGATATGGTTCTTATTCCCTTACTCAAATTCCCATAGGGGCTGTTCCGGATGTGACCAATAACCAGGTACAGGTAATTACCACCTCTACCAGCCTGTCTACTCAGGAAATGGAAAAGTTCATCACCTATCCTGTAGAGCTTGAGATGGTGAATCTACCTGGTGTTAAGGAGATCCGGTCGGTATCAAAATTTGGTTTGTCTGTAGTAACTATTGTTTTTGAGGATGACATGGGTACCTACTTACCTCGTCAACTTATTGCCGAAAAAATCAAATCAGCTTCTGAGAAGATACCACAAGGTTTCGGAAATCCGGAGATGGGTCCTATTACAACAGGTTTAGGTGAGATCTATCAGTATACCCTGGAAGTAAAACCCGAATATAAAGACCGCTACTCCCCTACAGATCTTCGCACCATCCAGGACTGGATCGTAAAAAGACAGTTGTCAGGAATACCCGGGGTCGTAGAAGTAAATACCTGGGGAGGGAAGCTTAAGCAATACGAAATTGCCATTAAAACTCAGCAACTAAATGCCATGGAGATTACCGCTGCTGATGTTTTTACCGCTCTGGAGTCTAACAATAGTGTAAGCGGAGGTGGGTATATTGAAAAGGAAAACCAGGTCTATTTTATCCGTGGAGAGGGCTTGGTAGGCTCTATAAAGGATATTGAAGACATAGTGGTGAAGAACAAAAATGGCACCCCCGTTTTAATCAAGGATATTGCCGAAGTGGGTTTTGGAAGTGCTTTGCGCTTTGGGGCCATTACAGGCAATGGGGAAGGTGAAAAGGTATTAGGGCAAGTGATGATGCTTAAGGACGCCAATTCCAAAAAAGTGATTGAGGCAGTTAAAGAAAGAGTGGCATCTATCTCGGAATCTTTGCCTACGGGAGTCTATATAAATGCCTTCCTGGACAGGAGCGAGCTTATTGAAAGAACAACCGCAACGGTGGTCGAAAACCTACTCCTGGGATGCCTGATTGTCGTTTTTGTGGTTGTCTTACTCCTGGGCAATTTTAGATCGGGCTTGGTAGTGGCCTCCGTGATTCCGCTGAGCTTGCTGTTTGCCCTTTCCATGATGTATATTTTTGGGGTCGATGCCAACCTGATGAGTCTCGGTGCAATCGATTTTGGAATTATCATTGACGGAGCGGTTATTATCGTAGAGTTCATTGCGTATCAGCTAATGATAAAGAACCAGCAGTATATGGGCCTTAAAAAACAAGGACGAAGAGAGCTGAAAGATAATATTGTAAAAACAGGAGCCACAAAAATGATGAATTCGGCCATATTTGGGCAGCTGATTATTTTAATTGTTTTTATTCCTATCCTATCCCTAAGTGGCGTAGAAGGTAAAATGTTTAAGCCCATGGGGCTCACCTTCAGCTTTGCTCTTATAGGGGCCATGATCCTCTGTCTCACTTATGTTCCGGTCATTTCTTCTATTTTCTTAAAACCTTCTCAACAAACAGATAGAAATATTTCCGTTCGTATCATGAAGCGACTTCAGGCACTCTATTCCCCAACGTTACACTGGGCGCTACAGAGGAAGAAAATGGTAATTGGGGTTTCACTGATGTTATTATTGTCTGCTATCCTGCTTTTTATCAACATGGGAGCCGAGTTTGTGCCTACGCTGGATGAAGGGGATTTTGTAATTCAACCTGTACTAAAAACAGGCACTTCACTAAGTGAGACCATTGAGACCACTACAAGAATAGAAAAGATCCTCTTGGAACAATTTCCGGAAGTAAAACAAGTGGTGACCCGCATAGGAGCCGCAGAAGTTCCTACAGATCCAATGTCTATGGAAGAAAGTGATGTCATCATTATTCTTCATCCAATACGTACATGGACCTCGGCAACATCCAAGGACGAACTGGCCGAAAAGTTTAAAGAAGCCTTGGCAGAGATCCCTGGAATGCAAATAGAATTTACTCAGCCCATAGAAATGAGATTCAATGAACTGATCACAGGTGTAAGGGCAGATATAGCCATTAAAATATTTGGGGAAGATCTGAACATCCTTGCAAAAAAAGGCGAGGAGATCAAGGCACTGATAAATGAGGTGCCTGGGGCCGCAGATATAACGGTAGAAAAGATTGCCGGTTTGCCGCAGATGAATGTTGCCTATGACCGTGCCAGATTAGCCCGCTACGGACTAAATGTTGAGGAGTTAAATAAAATGATCGCGATGGGGTTCTCCGGGAGTATAGTGGGTAGTGTCTTTGAAGGGGAACGAAAATTTGACATGGTAGTAAGACTTCAACCAGAGCAGCGGAAAGGGATAGACGACCTTAAAAACCTGTATGTTGACCTGCCTTCCGGAGGGAAAATTCCCTTGGCCCAGGTAGCCAACATCTCGTATAAAAAAGAAGCAGCGAAGATCTCCCGAGACAATTCACAAAGAAGAATAGTGGTAGGGATTAATGTTCGGAATAGAGACCTCCAATCAGTCGTAGACGATGTGCAGCTACTCATTGAAAAAAATATTTCGCTTCCGGTAGGTTATTCGATCAGCTATGGAGGGCAATTTGAAAATCTAAAGAGTGCGGAGGCCCGACTAAAAGTGGCAGTGCCCATTGCTCTAGTTTTAATATTTGTATTGCTATTCTTCACTTTTAATTCGGTCAGGGATGCCCTGTTGATCTATTCAGCGATCCCTTTGGCTGCTATAGGAGGGGTTTTCTTGTTATGGATACGGGGCCTTCCTTTCAGTATTTCGGCGGGGGTTGGGTTTATTGCGCTATTTGGTATTGCAGTACTTAACGGCATCGTACTCATTGAACATTTTAAGGAACTTAAACGTCAAGGATTTGCAGATATGGAAACACTCATCAAACAAGGAACCAGAGACAGGTTAAGGCCTGTGTTATTGACAGCTTCGGCCGCTGCCCTGGGGTTCTTGCCAATGGCAATTTCTACCAATGCAGGAGCAGAGGTTCAAAGACCCCTGGCTACTGTGGTTATAGGCGGACTTGTTTCAGCAACACTGCTAACCATGGTTGTTCTTCCGGTATTATATGCCATATTTAATAGTTCTTATACGCATCGAAAAATACCGGGCAGAATCAGTAAAGGGAAAACGCTGGGTTTACTATTAATTTTAACCTCCTTAGGTGTTTCAGGCCAATCCAATTCCTTGAGTTTGGATGACATGATCCCCATTACACTAGAGAACAATGCAGGTTTACAAGCCTCCAAACTCCGTTTAGAAAGAGCGGAGGTCCTGAAAGGTGCAGCCTTTGATTTTAACAAAACTGAGGTGTATTATACCTATGATCAAAACAATCTGGCCGTAAACGGACTGCCCATTGACGTCTTTGGAATAAAGCAAGACTTTCTGTTCCCAACTGTTTACGGTGCCCAAAGGAAGGTCCAGAAAGCGTACTCCACACTTGAAAATGACCTGTATGAAATACAGAAAAAAAACATCCTTAAAAAATTGACCCAGGCGTATTACAATTACCAGATAAAAAAAGAAAGGGAACAAATTTATATTCGTCTGGATAGTTTATACAAAAGATTCGATTATGCGGCTAAACGCAGATTTGAGTTGGGAGAGACCAATTACCTCGAAAAAGTGACAGCAACCTCTAAACAAAGACAGGTCGAAATCGATAAAAATAACGCAGTCAATGAAGTACGACAATCGTATACATCCCTTCTACAGATCTTGCAGACAGAGGATAGCATTATGGTCTTAAGAGAGCCTCTGAAGAAAGTTGACTTAGACCAACTACTGATTGAAGAGACTCCGGAAATGGCGCTTTACAGGGACAAAAATCTGGTGATGAAGGCAGAAAACCAATTGGAAAAGCAACGTTTACTTCCAGATATTTCTTTAGAGTATTTTCAGGGAACTAATCCAACCCTCAATGACAATCTTAGCGGGTATCTTTTTGGGCTTAGAATTCCTCTTCTTTTCAGTGGGCACGCTTCCAGAATTAAAGCATCTGCCTTAGAAAAAGAGGTGGTCGCTGAAGAAGGCAATGAATATGAAAGTCTGCTTAGAACAAAATGGAAAATCCTCCATGCAACTCACCTTCAGAATAAAAGAACGCTGACCTACTATGAAGAAGAAGGGAAAATCTTATCCGACGAAATTTTAAAAACTGCATCCAGTAGTTTCAGAAATGGGGAGATCGACTTCTTTCAATATATTCAAAGTATTGAGAATGCGTACGACATAATGTTGAATTACCTGGAAAGCCTTGATCAGTACAATCAAACCATCATTGAGATTAATTATTTAACTCTTTAAACAAAGACCATGAAATACTATCAATATATATCCGCTACAATTCTTGTAGTAACATTCATAGCTGCCTGTAAAAACAAAGAGTCTGAAACAGAACCCAGCAACAATACAACCGATCTTACCGTCACCATTTCCCGTGCACAATTTGAATCTGGGGGAATGAGGCTTGGACAGATAACCAATGAGTCTTTTCCGCAAACTATAAGGGCAACGGGGATGATTGAAGTGCCACCTGAGAATAAAGCAGTGGTTAGTGCCTTTATTGGAGGTTACGTGAAGGAAACTCCCTTATTAATTGGGGACGTGGTAAAAAAAGGGCAGGCATTACTCAGCATAGAAAATCCTGAGTTTGTTACCCTTCAGCAAAACTATCTTGAAACAAAGCAACAGGTATCATTTCTGCAGGCAGAGTATGAGCGGCAGCAACAATTAATAGCGGAAAATATCTCCTCTCAAAAAAGTTTTCTAAAAGCAGAAAGTGATTATAAGGCCAAACTTGCCTTATACAACGGACTGAAACAAAAACTGCGTATGCTAAACTTCTCCATTGAGAAAGTAGAAAGCGGCGATATCCGTTCCGTGGCCAATATCTATGCGCCCATTGAAGGGAGTATTACAAAAATGAATGTCTCTAAGGGCACCTACGTTTCGCCTTCCGATGAGATCATGGAAATAATTGACAATGATCATATTCACCTCGAACTAAATGTCTTTGAAAAGGATGTAATGAAACTAGAGAAGGGGCAGCTTATCTCGTTTGCGATTCCGGAATCTTCCGAGGAGGCCTATGAAGCCGAAGTCTATCTGATAGGCACCAATATTGAAGATAATAGAACCATAAAAGTACACGGCGAACTAAAAGAAAAAAAGCAACACAATTTCTTAACAGGGATGTTTGTAGATGCCAACATCGTTACTTCCTCCCTGGAAAAGCAAGCACTACCTTCTATGGCAGTTGTGGAAATAAATAATATCTCTTTTGCCCTCAAATTAGTTTCAGAAAACGACGAGACCTTTGTCTTTGAAAAGGTAGTACTAAAAACCGGAGATCGATATAACGATTTTACGGCCGTGGAAGAAGTAGAAAGTGAAGTTGCCGATACCAGGTATTTAACCAAAGGTGCTTTTTCACTTTTAGCAGAGTGAGATATCATTTTTATCCGAGTCCCACATCGAGTGCCATCATAATGATAAATCCGCCAATGAATCCCATGGTAGCGATATCGGTGTATTTATCCTGCTGGGTCTCCGGAATAACCTCCTCTACAACCACAAAGATCATGGCTCCTGCCGCAAAGGATAGCGCATAGGGCAAAATAGGCTGAAAGGTAAGGACCGCCCAGGCGCCTAATACTGCTGCAATTGGTTCTACGATAGCCGATGCCTGGCCATAGACAAAACTTCGCATACGGGTTAATCCTTGTCTTCTTAGGGGCATGGCCACTGCGAATCCTTCCGGAAAATTTTGAAGTCCAATACCAAGGGCAAGTGCTACCGCCCCTCCAATATTGGCACCTTCAAAACCTGCAGCCACGCCGCCAAAAAGTACTCCCACTGCCAATCCTTCCGGTATGTTATGCAGCGTAATGGCCAGCGTTAAAAGCGTAGTACGGTGCCAGGGAGTTTTTATTCCTTCCGTTTCCTTAAAATTTATATGGACATGGGGAAGAATTTTGTCCAGGCCGTAAATAAATGCGGCCCCAAATAGGAACCCAACGGCCGCAGGGATCACTTTTACAAACCCTTCTCCCGGGCTCATTTCAATTCCCGGTGCCAGGAGGCTCCAAAAACTTGCTGCCACCATAACTCCTCCTGTAAATCCCAGCATTCCATCTAATACGGCCCTATTCATGGTTTTAAACAAAAACACAAGGGCGGCCCCTAAAGCTGTAAGCCCCCAAGTAAAAAGAGTAGCATACAGAGCTGCTAGAATAGGATTAATAGATTCGAAATACGTAATGATTTGATCCATGTCGATAAAACTATTTCATTAAGAGATTAGAGGCTATTCTATTGGATAAATGAAGAGTTCTTTCTCCAATTTGTATATGGACGGAGTCGTCAAAAACCTCCTTCTCCAGTATATGAATCTCGTCTCCGAGGGCTATCTTGTTCTTGTCCAAATAGTTAAGGAATGAGACCGAGGTGTCTCTTACTCCAACGCAAATTGAGGATGAATTTACAGGCAACCCGCTCAAGACATGAGTATGTTGCTTCTCCAATTCTCCATTTTTATCTGGAATAGGGTCCCCGTGAGGGTCAGATTTTGGGAAGCCCAGCAACCTGTCTAGTTCATTAATAAGTTTTTCACTTTCAATATGCTCCAATTGTTCTGCTACTTCGTGAACTTCGTCCCACGCAAAATTTAGTTTTTCAACCAGAAAAGTCTCCCATAATCTGTGTTTACGAATTACGGAGAGCGCTTTTTTTGTACCCCTACCAGTAAGGGAAACACCCTGATACTTTTTGTAGTTCAGAAGTCCCTTTTCCGCTAATTTTTTTACCATATCCGTCACCGATGAAGGCTTTGTATGAATATAGTCAGCAATAGAATTGGTGTTTACTGTCCCTGCTTCTGAATCTTCCAGATGGTACACTGCCTTGAGATAATTTTCTTCGGATTGGGTCATTTCTTTTGCCTTACATACAAAAATACATTTTTATTTGTAAAAACATATTTTTAGATTTGTCTAAATTTTTTGAACAAAAGATGATTTCTTTTTGCAATCCTTTTTTTCGAATTCTTGTCATTGTGCTCAGCCTGTCAATATTTAATACTTATACCTACGCACAAGAAGCCAAGATAATAGGTGCCATTACAGACAATGGGATTGCGATTCCCTTTGTAAATATTCGCCTTAAGAATTCTACAACTGGTACATCTAGTAATGAGAGTGGGGAGTATGAGCTAGACGGGATTCAACCAGGACGCCATGTATTATTGGCATCAGCCCTGGGGTATAAAATCTTTCAAACCACTTTGGTGTTAAAAGCCGATGAAATTCTCTCGCTTAATTTTGAACTGATACCTAATATTGAGAGCTTAGATGATATCGTTGTAACCGGAACACTTAAACCAGTAAGCCGTCTGGAAAGTCCGGTCCCTGTCGAAGTCTATTCCCCGGCCTTTTTACAACAGAATCCCACCGCAAATGTTTTTGAGGCATTGGCAAATGTAAATGGGGTTCGTCCGCAGATTAATTGCAATGTATGCAACACAGGGGATGTACATATTAATGGACTTGAAGGCCCATATACTCTTGTCATGATAGATGGTATGCCCATAGTTAGTGGATTAGGCACGGTATATGGTCTTTCTGGCATCCCTAACTCCCTTATTGCTCAAATAGAGGTCGTAAAAGGTCCCGCTTCCTCACTGTACGGCAGTGAAGCTGTGGGCGGACTCATCAATATCATTACCAAATATCCGCCAACAGCCTCGGAAATGGTAGCAGACGGGTACCTCACCGGTTGGGGGGAGTATAATTTGGATATTGGGTCAAAAATAAATTTGGGAGACAAAACAACCTTGCTTCTGGGAATAAACTATTTTAACTATGATAATCCGATAGACAACAACAATGATAACTTCACCGATGTAACTTTACAAAACAGGGTCTCTGTTTTCCAAAAATGGAATTTTCAAAGATCTAAGCAAAGAGAATTTTCTCTTGCCGGAAGATATTTGTACGAAAACAGGTGGGGCGGAGAAATGCAATGGACGCCCGAATTTCGCGGTACAGATAGTATCTATGGTGAAAGTATTTATACAAACAGATGGGAATTACTTGGAAAATACCAATTGCCTTTGACTATTCCGATTATGTTCTCCTTTTCGTACACAAACCATGATCAAAATTCAGTCTATGGCACGCTTCCTTATGTAGCACAACAAAGAATAGGATTTGGACAACTTACATGGGGGCCAGAAATTAACTCACATGATCTTCTTTTCGGGACAGCTTTGCGATATAACTACTATGACGATAACACCACGGCAACATCAAACAATTTTGGTAATCTACCCGATAAAGTATGGATCCCCAGCTTATTTGCCCAGGATGAGATAACGTTAAGCGAAAAGCATACCCTCCTGCTGGGATCCAGAATAGACTATGACAAAAGACACGGAACAATTTTTACACCAAGAGCAGCTTATAAATGGAAGTTAAACGATTTTGATGTGCTTAGGATTAATGCAGGAACAGGCTTTAGGGTAGTCAACCTTTTTACTGAAGATCATGCGGCTCTTACCGGGGCCAGGGAAGTCGTGATTGCAGAATCCCTGAATCCGGAACGTTCCTTCAATATTAACCTCAACTACCTGAAAAAAATCTACAGCTCTAACGGAACGTATCTCAATTTTGATACTTCCCTCTTCTATACCTATTTCTCGAACCGAATCCTCCCTGATTATGAAACAGACCCGAATCAAATCATTTACAGCAATTTAGATGGCAACTCTATCTCCAAAGGAATAAGTGGAAATCTCGATCTGTCCCTGCCAAATGGGCTTAAAGTCCTCGTGGGCGCAACGATCATGGAAGTAAGCACCCTGGAAGGCCAGGTGAAGACAAGGCAGATACTTACTGAGAGATTTTCAGGCACCTGGAACATGTCGTACGCATTCACCGCATGGAATCTAACAGTAGATTACACTGGTAATATATATGGGCCGATGAGATTACCCTTACTGGGCGAATTAGATCCCAGGGATGAATTTTCGCCAACATGGAGTATTCAGAACATACAATTTACCTATAAAGGTTGGGAAGGATTTGAATTGTATGGTGGAATAAAAAACCTTCTGAACTGGACCCCAAACAACAATGCTCCTTTTATTATCGCAAGGGCCAACGACCCTTTCGACAAAAATGTAACTTATAATTCTAACGGGCAGGCTATCGCCACTGCGGATAATCCCTATGCTCTGACCTTTGATCCCACATATGTCTATGGCCCTAACCAGGGCATTAGAGCCTTCTTTGGATTGAGATATCGTTATTGAATCGGGAAAAAGTCCTGTTGTTTTTAGCGTAATGTGTACCTTTGGACACTCGCTTGGGTCTATGAAAGAATACGATTTCATCATAATTGGTGCCGGTGCGGCCGGGCTCATGATGGCCGATGGAATGGGCAAAGACCCCGCCTTCCGAGACAAATCCATCCTCCTTTTAGACAAAGATGACAAGACCACCAATGACCGCACCTGGTGTTTTTGGGAAAAAGGCAGTGGCCTTTTCGACCATATCCTATACAAAAAATGGGATGAGATTTACTTCGCCGGGAAAAAGCATGCAGAGAAATATCCTATTGCGCCCTATTTTTATAAGATGGTGCGCGGTATAGATTTCTATGAACACTATTTGAAAAGAATTGCCTCTTACCCCAATGTTACCTTTAGCCAGGAAACTGTTCAAAAAATAAAGGACCAAAAGCATAAAGGAGTAGAAGTACACACTCAAACAAACAACTACATCGCCCAGCAGGTTTTTAGTAGCCAACTAAGCTTTAAAGACCTTAAGACCCCTTCAAAATATCCTATCCTGCAGCAACACTTTATTGGCTGGTTTATACAGACTAAAGAAGCTGTTTTTGACGCTTCCCAAGCTACCTTTATGGATTTTTCTGTTGCACAACAAGGCAATACACGTTTTATGTATGTTTTGCCATTTTCCGAGACCTCAGCACTGTTCGAATACACACTTTTTTCAGAAACCTTGCTGCCTAAAGAGGAATATGAGGAGGCAATCAAGGACTATCTGACTACTCATTTTAAGGGAGTTGATTTTGAAATTATCGAAAAAGAGCAGGGTAGCATACCCATGACTTGTCTAGACTTCAGCCTTCAAAATACAGAGAAGGTTTATCATATTGGTACGGCAGGTGGATGGAGCAAACCCAGCACCGGATATACCTTTAGTAACACTGCTAAAAAAAGTGCGGCACTGCTTCAACATCTAAAAGAGAACAAACCTCTAGACAGTTTTCAAAAAAGAAATCGTTTTTGGATGTATGATGTCTTGCTTTTAAATATTCTGTACAGAAATAATGAACTGGGGCAATCGATATTTGAATCGCTTTTTGCAAAAAGAAACCCTCAGCTAATCTTTAAGTTTCTGGATGAAGAAACAACTTGGTACGAGGATGTCTATATCATGATGGCCCCTGCTCCACTCCCCTTTATAAAGTCGCTCTTTCGCCATCTGTATTGGATAGTCACCAGGCAAAAGCAACGATGGTAGTAGCCTAGACCTTTCTTCCCATCAAAGCCTCTCCAAATTTGTGCAGCACTTCCTTATTTTTATCCACGACAGTTAAGGTGTCTAGTTTAGAAAAGGCTTTTACAGTGTAGGTGGCAATAGCCTCTTTAGTTGCCTTAGATGCACCACATTGCTCATAAATCTCCTTAACCCGTTTCACTTTCTTTTCAGATTTAGCCGGTTGGATGGAAAACAGATCCTTTAATTCCCTTATCTGAGAGGGATCTCCCAGCTCGATCGACTTTAAATATAGATAGGTCTTCTTATTTTCGATGATATCTCCCCCAACTTGCTTGCCAAAGGTCTTAGGATCCCCATAAGCATCGAGGTAATCGTCCTGTAATTGGAAGGCGATCCCAAGGTTAAGGCCGTAATCATAGATGTTCTTTTGAGCGGCCTTATCAGCCCCGGCAATAATGGCTCCCATTTTCATAGATGCTCCTACCAATACAGCTGTTTTGTATTCTATCATTTTCAGATATTCTGATATCTCCACTTCTTCGCGCGTTTCGAAGTCCACATCGTATTGCTGACCTTCACAAACTTCCATTGCTGTTTTACTAAAAAGCATGGTAAGTTCTTTAAACACAGTTGCCGAATACGGCTCCAAAAAACGGTAGGCCTCTATAAGCATGGCATCCCCTGAGAGGATCCCCGTATTGATATCCCATTTCTGATGTACTGTGGTCTTACCGCGCCGCAAAGGAGCCGCATCCATAATATCATCATGTATAAGGGAAAAATTGTGGAAATACTCTACTGCCATGGCTGCGTTAAAAGCATCCTTATAATTTCCGCCAAAAAGGTCAGTACTCAATAAGGTAAGGACCGGCCGTAAGCGTTTACCCCCCAGTGCCAAAATATACGACATGGGTTGATAAAGAGTTAGTGGTTCCTTTTCAGTTACTCTGGAGGAAAGATGTGCATTGAATTTCTCCTGATAATATTCAATAGAATGCATGGCAAATTTTTTTCAAAAATAGGTGAATTCATTACAAGCTGCCTAATGATCTCGGAAATCTGGATCACAAGTGTACGTGAAGAATTTGTTAAATAAATGTAAAACGTTGGAAACTTTATTTGTATTTATAGTTTCCTACAGTATATTTGCCCCCTCATGAAAGAAAAAATACTCGATAAGGCAACCGATTTATTTTTGACCCTTGGTTTCAAAAGCGTTACCATGGATGATCTTGCTCACGAAATGGGTATTTCCAAAAAGACGATCTACACCCATTTTGAAAATAAAACAAAATTGGTTGAGGCCTCTACTATAGCCCTTTTTGACGCCATTTCTACGGGAATAGACGAGATCTGCAGTCTTCAAAAAAACCCTATTGAGGAATTATATGAGATCAAAAAATTTGCCATGCGGCATTTAAAGGATGAGAAAGCCTCCCCTCAGTACCAATTGCAAAAATACTATCCCAGAATTCACAACTCCCTTCGCATGAAGCAGTTTGATTTAATGCAAAATTGTGTGGTAGACAATGTGAAGCGTGGCATTGACATGGGGATCTATCGCCCCTCCTTAAATATAGATTTTATCTCGAGGATCTATTTTACAGGGGTTACCAGTATAAAAGATCACACGCTCTTTCCAGAAGATCAATTTCCAAAAACCCAGCTCATGGATGACTATCTGGAATATCATCTGCGTGGGATCATTACTCCGGAAGGTCGAAAAATATTAAATGAAATTATTCACTCTAATAACGAATAAATGAAACCTTGTCGTTTATTTTTAATCCTTTTCTCTGTATCCCTGATAGGTTTTTCCCAGGAAACACCGGTGGGATATACACTTAATGAGGCCATCGCCTTTGCTTTGGAAAACAATTACAGTGCCCTCAACGCAGAGCGCGATATTATTGATGCCCAAAAGCAAAAATGGGAAACCATTGCCTCCGGTTTACCACAAATTACTGCAGACATAAGCTATCAAAATCAATTAAAGCAACCGATTTCATTAATCCCGGCTGAATTTTTCGGAGGGCAACCCGGAGAGTTCGAACCAGTTATCTTTTCTCCACCACAGACGGCAATTGCAACCGCCACCGTACGGCAGCAGATCTTTGATGGTTCTTACATTGTGGGGGTGCAAGCCACCAAAGCTTTTTTAAGCTACAGCAGGAACAACAAGGAAAAAACACAACAAGATGTAAGAAAAGCGGTGGTGGAAGCATATGGGAACGTACTCCTGGCCCAGGAATCGGTGAACATTTTACAGAAGAATTTAGATGCCTTACAAGGCAATCTTTATGAAACACAGAAACTTTATGACAATGGCCTTGCCGAAGAGGAAAATGTAGAGCAATTACAGATTACTTTTTCTACCGTGGAAAGTCAGTTGAAAAATGCCGTACGACTCCAAAAGATCACTCTTCAAATGCTCAATTTGGTCATGGGGCTACCTATAGAGGAAGATACTAAATTAAAGGAGGACCTGAACGATCTGGCCCAGGACTATGCAGATCCTGCGGTCATCGATTCGCCATTTAACATGGAAAACAATGTTGATTTTAAATTAGTAAATAACCTTAACGAGCAACGCTATTTCGAATTAAAACTGGCCAAGAGCAGGGCCTTGCCTACCTTGAATGCCTTTGCGAATTACGGCACCGCTGCCTTTAGTGATTCCTTTACATTTCTGAATGGAGATCAACAATGGTTCGATTCGTCTATTTTGGGCTTCGATCTTAGCATCCCAATCTTTAGCTCTTTGAGAAGAAGTGCCAGCACACAAAGGGCTAAAATAGCTCTTGATAAAGCCAAGACCCAATTAACCGAGACCCAGGAGCGTATACGATTACAGTTAGAAAAGGCTAAAAGTGATTACCTCCTGGCCATCGAACAATACGCTACAACGCAAGAGAATTTAAACCTGGCAGAACGCATTGAAAAAAAGAATCAGATTAAATACAAGGAAGGGATTGCCAGCAGTTTTGAGCTAAGACAGGCACAAACTCAATTATATACCGCTCAGCAGGAATATTTACAATCCATGGTAGATGTGATCAATACCAAAACCGAACTCGAAGTAATTGCCAATAATCAATAAAAAGTAAATCTATTTTCAAAATGAAAAATTTAATATCCCTCTTCACCTTAGTCCTTCTATTACTCTCTTGTGGTGGTGATACGAATGTCTCTATAGACAGCCTGATAGCGAACAAGGATCTCGATAAACTAAGAGCCAAAAAGACATCTATAACGGAACAATTAAAAGAGTTGAATGAGCAAGTAAAGACAATCGACTCTGTCATTGCCGTATTAGATTCGGACACTAAATTACCCTTGGTGAGCACTTTTGAGGTAAGCACTCAGAACTTTCAGCATTTTCTGGAACTCCAGGGCGACGTTGCTACCAAGCAAAATGTCCTGATCTATCCTGAAATGGCAGGAACATTGCAACGGGTATATGTCACCGAGGGTGATAGAGTAACCAAGGGCCAACTTCTTGGGGTCATAGATGACGGCGGAATGGCCAGTCAGCTTGCCCAATTAAAAACCCAGGCCGAGTTGGCAGAAACAACTTACGAGCGTCAAAAAAGGCTTTGGGAACAAAAAATTGGATCAGAAATTCAGTTTCTCCAAGCCAAAACCAACTATGAAGCTACCAAGAGCAGTGTGCAGCAGGCAGAGAGACAACTGGGTAAGTCTACCATTAGGGCCCCTTTTACTGGGATCATTGACGATGTGATAAAAGATGAAGGAACTGTAGTATCTCCCGGTCCCGGATCTGAAGTCTTCAGGATCGTAAATCTATCCAATATGTACATTACAGTAGATGTACCGGAATCGTACCTGGGCAGTATTAACAATGGAAGTATGGCCACGGTATATTTCCCTGTATTGGGCGATTCTATTAAAACCACCGTACGACAAACCGGGAATTTCATCAATCCAAACAACCGCTCCTTTAGTGTGGAAATTCCTGTGCCTAATGAAAAAGGAAGTATTAAACCAAATTTAAGCGCCAGAGTAACGATCAATGATTACAGTAATGCAAACGCTTTGTTAGTGCCACAGAGTGTAATCTCTGAAAATGCAGAAGGAGAACAGTATGTATTTATTGCCGAGAACCCTTCGGAAGAAATGCAAGGGACTGCCAAAAAAAGAATAGTTACAACCGGCAAAACACAAGGCAGGTTTGTTGAGATTCTCACCGGACTATCTGCCGGGGAATTGATCATACAGGAAGGTGCCAGAAGTGTAAAAGATAATCAGGACGTGCAAATAATTAAGTAAATATTACTATGAGTCGACAACAAAAAAACGTCAACAAGGAATTCAGACTATCTTCCTGGGCCATTGACAATCCGTCTGTGGTTTATGTGTTGATCGCAATTTTCCTCTATATGGGTTATACCTCTTACATGGCTTTACCCAGGGAGGATTTCCCGGAAGTGGTAGAGACCAAGGTCTATATCAGCACGCCATATCCGGGCAATACTGCAGAGGATGTGGAAAGACTCATTACGGATCCACTTGAAGACAGAATCAAAAATGTAAGCAACCTGGTAGAGCTCACTTCCACTTCACAAGAAGATTACAGTATCATCACTGCAGAATTCGATGAGGAAATAACCGTGGAAGCGGCCAAACAAAAAATTAAAGATGAAGTGGATGGAGAAAAGGCAAGTGAAGACTGGCCCTTGTTCAACGGCGCCAAAGTAGAGCCCAACATCTTTGATCTGAATCTTGCAGAACAAATCCCAATTATCAACATAAATTTCACAGGAGACTATCCGGTTGAATCTTTAAAGGAGTATGCAGAGTATCTCCAGGATGAAATAGAAGACCTGCCTCAGGTGAAAGAAGTCAATATCCGGGGAGCCCAGGAAAAAGAAGTAGAAATTGCGGTAGACGTTTACAAGATGATGGCTTCCAAAGTAAGCTTCCAGGATGTGATCCAAACCATTGCCAATGGAAATATGACCATGTCTGCAGGTAATTTAAAGACCATCAATCAACGAAGGAATATCCGAATCTTAGGTGAGATCAAAGATCCTAATGAATTAAATGAATTTGTGGTAAAGTCCGAGAATGGAGCCGTTTATTTAAAAGACATTGCTACCATCACCTTCGATGAGAAGGATAAAACCACCTTTGCCAGGGAGTTTGGGGATAATGTGGTAATGCTGGATGTTAAAAAACGCTCTGGCCAGAATACCATTGAGGCTACGAACGCCATAAAGAAACTGGTTACGGAAGCTCGTGAAAATTACTATCCCAAAGGTCTTACCTTAACTATTGCCAATGATTCCTCAAGCAGGACCCTCGGCCAGGTAGATGACCTTGTAAATAATATCATTTTTGGGATCATACTGGTTGTAACGGTGCTTATGTTCTTTTTAGGTTTCAGGAATGCACTCTTTGTTGGTTTTGCCATCCCGATGTCTATGTTCATGTCATTTATGATCCTGTCCACGCTGGGATATACACTCAATACCATGATCCTTTTTGGGCTTATCATGGGACTGGGAATGTTAGTAGATAACGGGGTTGTGGTTGTGGAAAATGTGTACCGACTCATGGAGCAGGAAGGAATGTCCAGGATTGAAGCCGCAAAAAAAGGGATTGGAGAGATCGCATTTCCTATTATTATCTCCACATTGACAACCGTAGCCGCTTTTGTGCCGCTTGGCCTCTGGCCAGGTATTTTTGGGCAATTTATGATCTATTTCCCTATTACCCTTTCCGTAGTTTTAGGATCCTCACTTTTTGTGGCTATTTTTATGAACTCCATGTTGGTTTCTCGCTATATGGAGCTTGGCGATAAGGAACTCACCCGGAGACAACTTATCAGGGTAAGTATCATCCTTGGAAGTATTGGCACTTTGATCCTCATCTTTGGGGGTGCCATGCGTGGCCTGGGAAGTGTCATGATCGTTACGGCCATATTATTCTGGTTCTATAAATATGCCTTGAAAAAATGGGCCAAAAAATTTCAGCGTACCTCGCTGGTACGTTTTGAGAATTTCTACGAACGAACCATTAAATATTCCCTAAGAGGTAAAAATGTATACTGGTTTTCAGGAATTACATTTCTCTTACTCATAAGTACTTTTATGCTCTTCGGACTTTCGTTGGGAAGTGGCCGCACCAAGGTGGAATTCTTTCCGGATAACACTCCAAATGAGATCTATGTATACATTGAATATCCCCAGGGAACAGCTATTGAAAAAACCAACGAATTAACCAGGGAAATTGAAAACAAAGTGTACGCTATCACAGAAAAACCAGCGTATACCAATCAAGGATATAATTACCTGATCTCCTCTGCCGTTTCCCAGGTGGGAGAAGGTGCAGGAAATCCAAATACGGATGGGGGTTCCTCGGCAGAAATGCCTCATAGAGGTAAGATCACCCTCTCCATGCGCGAATTTAAATACCGCAACGGAATTAGTACGGAAGATCTGCGAAGAGACATTCAGGATAATCTAACTGGCATCTACCCCGGTGTCTCTATCTCAGTTGAAAAGGATGCCGCTGGCCCGCCTTCAGGATACCCTATCAATATTGAATTGGAAGGGAAAGACTATGACCTTTTGATAAACACTGCTGAGAACATCCGGAATTTTATCAATAAAAAGAATATTGCCGGCATCGAAGAATTAAAGATAGATGTCAACAAGGGTAAACCTTCTATGAATGTTATGGTAGACCGTGAAAAAGCGGGAGAATTAGGTGTCTCTGTGGGGCAGGTAGGACAACAATTACGCAGATCGCTCTTTGGTGAAAAAGCAGGGATTTACAAGGAAGCAGGAGAAGACTACGATATCAATGTGCGTTTTAGGGAAGATATGCGGTACGATAAAAGCGCCCTGTTCAATCAAAATATCATATTCAGGGACCAGGCTACAGGACGGATAAAGGAAATCCCCGTTTCTGCGGTTGCTACCCAAAAGAATACCTCTTCCTTCAGCGCTATCAAACACCGTGATAACAAACGAGTGGTTACTGTCTATTCTGGTTTAAAACCCGGCTTCTCCGACGCAGGGGCTGTAGTGGCCGATATCCAGAAAGAAATGGAGAATTTTCAGGATTTGCCAGCCAGTGTGAAACTAGATTTTACCGGGCAGATTGAAGAACAAAACAAGCAAATGCAATTCCTGGTTGGTGCCTTCTTCTCAGGCCTTGGCTTAATTATGCTCATCCTTATCTTCCAGTTTGGTGGAATTTCTAAACCCGCCATTATTATGACCGCTATATTCCTCAGTTTTATTGGCGTCTTTGGAGGTTTGATGATCACGGGCTGGTCTTTTGTGATCATGATGACCATGATGGGGATCATAGCACTGGCCGGTATTGTCGTGAATAATGGGGTGGTGCTGCTTGATTATACCCAGATCCTTATAGACCGCCGAAAGGTTGCCTTGGGAATAGATGATTATGATCTTATACCCCTGGAGGATGTGACCGAAGTGATCGTTAAGGGAGGAAAAGCAAGGTTACGACCGGTTATATTAACCGCAGTGACCACTGTTCTGGGACTTATTCCCTTGGCCATTGGGCTAAACATCGACTTCTTTTCACTCTTCTCCGAAGGAGATCCCAAAATCTATATAGGTGGGGACAACGTTATTTTTTGGGGCCCTCTGGCCTGGACGGTTATCTTTGGGCTCATTGTGGCCACCTTCTTAACCCTGATTATTGTACCGGTGCTATTTAATATCACCTATAGGATTAAGTTGTATTTCAGTCCCAGGAAAGAATCCGAACCGATAAAAGCGGAAGCAGAGATTGCTGCCTAGATAGTTGGAATAATAATTATAAAAAAGCCGCCCAATTGGGCGGCTTTTAATTTTAGGCTGGTACTTCTTAATCGTTTTCCGAAAGCGGCACCGGCAGTACATTAAAGATCTGATCTCCTGCGCGATCTATTGGCAAGGTGTTAGACAAATTATATCGTCTTAGATCAAACATTCTATGATTCTCACACCAAAGAGAATATCTGCGCTGGTTTAACATCTCCGTAGTTAAGGCGTCTACCGTCAAGGCTCCGGCATAATTTCCTAATGATGCGGAATTCCTGATCACATTAATGGCGTCTTCGGCCTCAGTGAGAACATTTGTCAAAATATTTGCTTCCGCATAAACCAAAATAAGCTCTTCATTTCGCAACATATCTATGGGCGAAATATTTGAAGCGTATAAAGCTGTTTGATAAGCTCCAGCCAGGCCATCTTGTTCGGTAGGATTAGCTCGTATAAGAGTTTTGGTCGAAACCCTTGTATCGCCTGCCTCCGCTTCAGTTATAAAGGAATCATGAACTATGATCTGATCCCCATTGTTATCCGGGATCTTAAACAGATCATTGGTAAAATCACCGCTGTCTAGGCTATAGACATGCTTTGGACCTATAGTGAGATCCCCGGTGAGATCAAAATAAGAAGCATTCAAAGCTGTTAAACTCGCGGCTCCATCACCAGCATATAAAGCGGCCACTGCGGCCACCCCTCTGTTGAACTCGGCAAAGGTACTGGGTGTATCAAATCCTTCAAATCCGGCTAAAGGGAACGCAAAATCTGCTCCGGCACTATTTAGATCGGATAATCCTTCATCTAACAAAGCCCTTACCGCAGTTAAGGCGGCACTAAACTCTAAAATTGGTCCTAAATTGTCTGGATCGGCCACATCTACCCGTGCCCTGTTGTACGACTTAAGGACCTCTATGAGTTCATAGGCAATAATGGTCTTTGCAAATCCACGATATCCAGCCTTCTGGGTATCGGTTATGGAAGTGGTGTTATCTAAAGACTGCAATAAGATATTCGCATTTTTAATAGACACATACCTGCCTCCCCATGGCGCTGTGGAGTAAAAGGAATTATTGTCTAAATTAATACCATTCGCTCCCAGTAGATCCTGAGTATTTCTGG
>NZ_JBATLB010000100.1:0-6241 GCF_049669965.1 Muriicola sp.
AAGAAGCTTATAAAGCCGCTGAAGAATTAGAAAAAGAAGGGATCAGCTGTGAGATCATAGATCTTAGAACAGTAAAGCCTATGGATAATGAGGCAATTTTAAAATCTGTAAAAAAGACAAACCGACTTGTAGTGCTCGAGGAGGCATGGCCTTTTGGCAACGTGGCCACCCAGATTACTTACCTGGTACAATCCAAAGCCTTTGATTATTTAGATGCGCCTATCATAAAGATAAATACCGCAGATACTCCTGCTCCCTATTCCCCGGTATTATTTGAAGAATGGTTACCTAATCACGAGGATGTGATAAAGGCTGTGAAGAAGGTACTATATAAATAAAAAAGAATTATATAATAAGGTATAAGGAACTTCGTCTGCAAAACCGGACGAAGTTTTTTGTTACCCCACTTTAGTAATTGAAAACGGTATTATTTTTGCTGTCAGGACCGTACAGCGATCTGTTTATTTACAAGTGCCGGCAAAGCGATGCCCGGAGTACTATGAGAAAAATTCTATTATTTACCCTTTTGCTTTTCGGTTTTGTAAACTACGCCCAGACCAAGGTCAGTGGGATCGTGGTGGACGAGACAGGCGAACCCGTTGCCTTTGCCAATGTTATCTTTAAAAATTCTTCCGAAGGTACCATTACCAATGATAACGGCAGGTTTTACATGGAATCGGAGGGGAGTCACAAAACCCTCGTGGTCTCGTTTATTGGGTATGAAACTCAGGAAATTACATTGACCTCGGCAGTAACCTATGATCTGAACATTGTTTTGCCGGAAGGAGGCGAACAATTAGATGAGGTAGTTATTTATGTAGGAAAACGATCGAAAAAGGACAATCCGGCCATAGACATCCTCAGAAAGATCTGGGCCAAAAAAAGGATCAACGGACTTAGAAAATTTAAACAATACGAGTACGACAAATACGAGAAGGTAGAATTCGACCTGAATACCATAGATAGTGCACTGATGAAAAGCAAGGTATTTAAAGGACTCGAATTTGTCTTCGCAGACCTGGATACCTCCAGGATCACCGGGAAAACTTATTTGCCTATTTTCCTGAACGAGGTATTTTCCAAGGTTTATGGAAACAATATACTACAGCAAGAACGTGAGGATGTGTTGGGGAATAAAAATTCTGGCTTTAGCAACAACCAGGCCATCACGGCCTTTGTCCAGGATCTGTATTCAGATTATGACGTATACGCCAATTACCTTAAATTCTTTGACAAGAGTTTTACCAGTCCGCTTTCGCGCACGGGCATAGACGTGTATAACTATGTGCTTTCAGACAGTGCATACATCGACAACAAATGGTGCTACCATATTATTTACTACCCAAGGCGGAAGAACGAACTCACCTTTAAAGGAGATTTCTGGGTAAATGACAGCACTTTTGCCCTGAAAAAGATCAACCTGGAAGTGACCAGGAGCGCCAATCTTAACTGGGTAAAGGAAGTCTATATAGAACAAGATTTTGAGGTGGTGAATGATTCTATCTTCCTTTTGAAGCGAGATTACATGTTGTCCGATTTCAGTCTCAGTAAAAAAGAAACTTCCAAAGGGGTATACGGTAAACGCACAACAGTCTACGACAATTACAAATTCGATCAGCCAAAGACAGATGCCTTTTACAAAACAGCATCAGATCCTTTTGATCCCCTGGTCTTTGAGCGCGATAGTGTCTTCTGGAATAATAACAGGCTCGAAAATCTTAACAAAGATGAAGCTGGTATTTATGCTTTACTGGATACCCTCAAAACGGTACCCAAGTTTAAATCCTATTACAACCTGGTAAGTATCCTTGGGTCTGGTTATGTTGAGATCGATAAGTGGAATCTGGATATTGGAGATATCTACAGCACCTTTGGATACAACGATGCCGAAGGAATAAGGTTGCGAGGAGGTGCAAGGACCTATTTTGGACAAAACGATCCATGGCGCCTTGAAGGTTATATGGCCTATGGTTTTATGGATAAAAAGGTAAAGCACGGATTCTCTGCCAAATGGCTGCTCGATAAAAAAAGTAGGCTCATCCTATCGGGCGGAAATAGACGAGATATTGAACAATTAGGGCTAAGCTTAACGGCAACCAATGATGTACTGGGACGTAGCGTGGCTTCTTCTTCGGTGCTTACAGTAGGAAACAATGATCGTTTAACCAACATCAATCTTACCACCCTAAACCTGGAGGCAGAGCCCTTTACCAATTTTCGCATTCGTTTTGGCGGTTCACTACGCAGTCTGAGTTCTGCCTTGCCGGAGGCCTTCAGCCTGGAATACATCGATCCTGAATCGCCCACGGGGACATCTACAGAATTAAAACAATTCGATCTTACGACCACCTTCATATATACCCCGGGGAAACGCACCATTGGCTATGGGGTGGAACGCCGTAATGTAAATGATGAATACGCTACCCTGCTTTTTAACTATACCAGAGGAGTTGAGGCATTTCTTGAAAGCGATTTCAGCTATGCAAAATACCAGTTTTCGTATACCCAGCCATGGCAGATTGGTGGCTTTGGCCGTTTGCTAAGTACCGTAGAAATGGGGAAGACCACAGGAGCGGTGCCGCTGAGTTTATTGAATGTGGTGCCTGGGAACCAAACCCTGTTTTCGCTCTACAATACCTTTCCCAACCTCGATTTTTATGAGTTTGTTACAGACACCTATTTTGCGCTGCATTTAGAACAGAATTTCAATGGTCGTTTCTTCTCGAGAATTCCACTTATCCGAAACTGGAACCTCAGGGAAATTGTAGGTTTACGCGGTGTTTGGGGCCAATTGTCTGATGAGAATATCGCCTTAAACAGTCCAACTAACATACCCTTGATAGCTCCCACAGATAAAATCTACTTTGAGTATTCTTTGGGGATAGGGAATATCTTTAAGATCTTCCGGATCGATTTTAATTTTAGAGGTAACTACCTCGAAAACCCTGATGCGCGAGCGTTCAGCGTTACAGGCACATTCGGTTTTAATTTTTAAAGGAAGTCTTTGCGCCTTGTGTAAGGCCTTGATTTATATAGTTATTTTGTGCTTTTATATTCTAAACGCTTTTACTACTTTTGCAGCCGTTTAAATAGTATAAATAACAAATCAATATGGAACTAATCGTAACCCTCTTACCGGCATTTGGTGTACTAGCCTTGCTGTTTGTCTTCTTTAAAAACATGTGGGTCTCCAAACAAGAAGTAGGAGATGCTAAAATGGCGAGGATCGCCAAAAATATCGCTGATGGGGCGATGTCTTTTTTAAAGGCCGAATACAAAATTTTAGCAATTTTCGTTGCTGCTGTAGCTGTTCTCCTTTATTTCAAAGGTGAAAATGAAGCCGGATCCAGCGGAATGGTAGCACTTTCATTTATAGTAGGTGCAATTTGTTCCGGGTTAGCTGGTTTTATTGGAATGCGGGTAGCAACCAAGGCGAATGTTAGGACTACACAAGCAGCCAGAACTTCCCTCGGGAAGGCTTTGGAAGTAGCTTTCGCCGGTGGTTCCGTAATGGGATTAGGGGTAGTAGGCTTAGGCGTCTTAGGATTGAGTTCCTTATTTGCCTGGTATCAAAATATATGGCCCGGAGCAGACAATGTGTCCCTGGTATTGAACGTACTTTCCGGATTTTCTTTAGGGGCTTCTTCAATTGCTCTTTTTGCTCGTGTTGGTGGAGGTATCTATACCAAGGCAGCTGATGTTGGGGCCGACCTTGTTGGAAAAGTAGAAGCAGGAATTCCTGAAGATCACCCATTGAACCCTGCTACCATTGCAGATAACGTAGGGGATAACGTAGGAGATGTTGCCGGTATGGGAGCGGATCTATTCGAATCATATGTAGGATCCATTATTGGAACCATGGTATTGGGGGCTTATATCGTTACTCCCGAATTTGGAGGCCTGGGCGCAGTTTATTTACCATTAGTTCTGGCCGCTGTAGGGATTATAATGTCTATTATAGGAACATTCTTTGTAAAAGTAAAAGAAGGAGGAAACCCACAATCAGCTTTAAACATTGGTGAATTTGGGTCTGCGGGTTTAATGGTTATCGCATCCTTTTTTATTATAACGGGAATGATCCCGGCAGAATGGGTATATAACGGTGTTGATTACACTGCTAATGGGGTATTCTTTGCAACCCTTGCTGGTCTTGTTGCCGGATTGGGAGTTGGGAAGATCACAGAATATTACACAGGTACCGGAACAAAACCGGTAAGTGCCATTGTAAGACAATCCGAAACAGGTGCGGCTACAAACATTATTGCTGGTCTAGGTGTAGGAATGATGTCTACAGCAGTGCCAATATTATTGATTGCAGCAGCTATTTTGGTGTCTCATCATTTTGCCGGACTATACGGAATTGCTATTGCGGCAGTTGGGATGTTGGCAAATACAGGAATTCAGTTGGCCGTTGATGCCTACGGACCTATTTCTGACAATGCTGGTGGAATTGCCGAGATGGCAGAATTGCCAAAAGAAGTGCGTGAGCGTACAGATAAACTAGATGCTGTCGGGAACACTACCGCGGCTATTGGAAAAGGATTCGCAATTGCATCTGCAGCCTTAACTGCACTTGCTTTATTTGCAGCCTTTATGAAAGTGGCTAATGTGACCTCCATTGATGTTTCTCAACCGCAAATTATGGCAGGACTCTTAGTAGGTGCCATGTTGCCTTTTGTTTTCTCAGCTTTATCAATGAATGCCGTTGGCCGTGCAGCCATGGCAATGATCGAAGAGGTTAGAAGACAGTTCAGGGATATCCCGCAATTGAAAGCGGCCCTGGAAGTAATGCGCAAGCACGATTCAGATATGTCTAAAGCTTCTGCAGCCGATAGAGCTATTTTTGATGCGGCAGATGGTTATGCGGAATATGAAAAATGTGTGGATATCTCTACAAAAGCCTCCATCAAAGAAATGGTATTGCCCGGTCTATTAGCCATTGCTGTGCCGGTTGCTGTTGGATTTATCGGTGGAGCAGAAATGCTAGGCGGCCTATTGGCCGGTGTAACATCTGCTGGTGTTTTGATGGCTATCTTCCAGTCTAATGCCGGAGGTGCCTGGGATAACGCTAAAAAGATGATTGAAGCAGACGGCCGCAAAGGAACAGACGCCCACAAAGCTGCTGTTGTTGGGGATACCGTAGGAGATCCATTTAAGGATACCTCAGGACCTTCTTTGAACATCTTGTTAAAACTGATGTCTGTAGTTGCTCTGGTTATTGCTCCTAGTATTGCCTTGTCTTCAGATGCCGTATCTGCTTATAATATGGAGAAAGCAGGAATGGATATGGTAGCGCAAACTATGCAGAAAGAAGTAATGGTAGAAATGGCTAAGAATGAGGATGGTACCGTTACAGCAACCATAACTACTACCATGACAGAAAATGGAGAAGAAATGATGGAAGAAAAAGTGATTTCCGGAACCATGGAAGAAGTAAAAGCCGAGATCGAAGCCATGAACCAAATGGAAGAGGGAGCTAAGATCAAGATCAAAAAGGTCATTGAAAAAGAAGTGGAAGAGAATTAAGTACGTCACTTCTAAAAACATAAAAAGACCCGTGAATTTCACGGGTCTTTTTTATATAAGTTATTTTAGTTCTAGAACAGACCGTTGATCTCTCCGTCTATCCTGGTGATCACCTCACCTAAATGTTCCGGATTATCTACAAAATCCAAATTGTCTACATCTATCACCAGCAAATTTCCTTTTTCATATCCATGTACCCAGGCTTCATAGCGCTCATTCAACCTACTTAAATAGTCGATGGAAATAGAATTCTCATACTCCCTGCCGCGCTTGTGGATCTGGTTCACTAAGTTAGGAATTGAGCTTCTTAAATAGATCAGAAGATCCGGAGGTTGTACCAAACTTTCCATCAAATCAAAAAGGCTGGAATAATTGGTGAAATCGCGGTTGGTCATAAGTCCCATCGCATGTAAGTTGGGTGCAAAAATATGGGCATCTTCATAAATGGTCCTGTCCTGTATCACATTCTTCCCACTTTCGCGGATCTTAAGGATCTGCCGGTAGCGGCTATTTAGGAAATAGATCTGCAGATTAAAACTCCAGCGTTCCATCTGGGTGTAAAAATCATCCAAATAGGGATTGTCTACCACATCCTCAAAATGTGCTTCCCATTTATAATGCTTGGAGAGTAATTGCGTGAGGGTGGTTTTTCCGGCCCCAATGTTTCCGGCAACTGCGATGTGCATAGGATGTTGGTGTTAGGCTTGTGTATTTT
>NZ_JBATLB010000101.1:0-10980 GCF_049669965.1 Muriicola sp.
CCGTCTATATAGGTGTTATCTCCTGTTATGGTCGTTAGAGGATCTGTTTCGATATCAAAGATTCCACCGGCAAAATTCCCATCGGCGGGTCTGCCCAGTAAATCCCCCGTAGGAGGGATCATAAAGATTGACGTGTCTTCCCCGGCACCGGGATCAAAAATACCGTTTGCTTCAATATCTATTCCTGATTCATCCAGCGCATTTGAATTGACAATAAATTGATCCAAAGATCCCTGCCCATCCTCATTGGTATTTACGATGGTATTAAAGTTAAAACCAAAATCCATTCCAGCCACCCCTTCATTAAGAATCGTAAAAGAGGATATGGTTTGCGCATTGTTCAAAGTGCCCGGTCCCGGATCCTGGCCTGAAGGATCTTCCCCCCCCACAGAATTGGTATCCTCTACCACAAAACTGGCAATATAGTCGGTTTTAAAGGTCTGTACAGGAATACAACTTGTACAAGTGCTTCCTCCAGCACGCGTAGAGCGTACGGTATTGTTGACCACTCGAATTGTATAAGACCCATTGGCCATCCCTGCAAAGACATAGCGGCCCGCTGCATTGGTGGTTGTATTATCTACAAGGCTCCCACCTCCATCATATAATTCAACCCTGACATTAGGTATAGGCACCCCGGCTGCCGTTGCTCTGTTACGACCGGCCCCTCCTCCGTAATTAATATCTTCAAATACGATCCCGGTGGTTAAGTTGGAAGGTACTTTCAGGGTCACTGTATTTAAGATCACAAAATCTTGTCCGGATCCTACGTTTGTGGTTATTGAAGTTTCCCCGGCAGTTACAAAAGGGGAAACATCATAGGTATCTAAATCGACTCCATGGGAATTCGTGTTATTTACAACCGGCGCCACTGTATTATCAAAATGCGTGGAGTTAAAGGGATTAATAGTAGGGAGTCCGGTATTATCTCCGTCACCTGTTAGGTTAAATGTTCCTAGTCCGGTCGTAACCGTTAAACTTTCATTATTGCTCAGCGTCTGATCACCTTCCCAGGATTGCACAGTAGTCTTAGAGCCTGTTGCTCCAATGGCAAAAAATCCGCTAAGGGTATAGGAGGAGGAAGAATTACTTTCCCCGCTAAATCCTTCATACACATTAATGGTGGATGCCGGTAAACTATTCTCTGTATAAAAGACCATCAAGCTCCAGCCCCCAAGGGTTGTTGCGGTATTACAGTATGGGTTGGTATTATCTATTGTTAGACCACCAAAGGTCCATAGATAAGTAGATGGGTTAGCCACTGCTGTTACGATCGCGGTCACATCAGCTCGTCCCCCATAAAAAGTGCGGTTAGTAAGTGTGGTCCCATATAAAAATTCGGCATTCACCGTATTTCCATCAAAGGTTACCTGTGTATCCGGGGTGGACCCTGAATGGGCCCAATAGAGTATTGCCTGATCGATGGTTGCCGTGGCCGGGATTGTGGCGGTTAGCGTATTGCTGGAAGTTGCGTTAATCGCACACGTATTTCCTGTATTAGGCTCAGCCCTTAGTGTTCCGGCGGTAGAGGTATAATCCATATACCCATCAAATTCGTGGGTCAGCACTAATGGGGTATTAAAGGCGTATTCATCATCAATGATAGTTGCTTGTCCCTGGCCATCTGCCATGACAATTCCGGGTTCACTGATATTGCTAAGATCTACAAAGAAGTTTTCGTTATTGATCTCCGGCGTGCTGTCATTGATTAAATTAATTACAATAGTCTGGGTTTCTCCTGCGGTACCGGCAAAGCTTATAGTCCCACTATCCGAATTATAGTCGGTCCCATCAATAGCGGTTCCATCACTGGTATCCCAGTCCACATCGAAGCCACCTGCATAGGCTTTTGACAAAGTCACGGTAAATGTTGCCGTACCATCATTTTCATTGACAGTTATGTCATCTATAGCTATCCCTGGGGGAACATTCCCATTAAATTGAAGATTCTCTATTTCATAAGCCTCTGTACTACCCCACCCGTCGGATTGGGTGACAAATCGAATCTCGGAGTTTGCAGACATTTCATTGGCAGCAAGATTATAGTTAACTGATCCTGATCCATTCAGATTAGCCACTGTATTCCATCCCGTACCGTTCCATAATTGAACATCAATACGTTCATTACCAGACATTTCAAAATATGTAAAGGTCAAAGTAACACCAGTGGCACCAGATAAATTTAGCTTACGACTTAATACTTCGAAATCCATATTCTCAATCCGTAATCGATTTGTTCCGGTTGTGATATAGAAGCGACCAGCAGCAGGGTCATTATCGTCTGTTTCCTGCCAATCTTCAGCAAAAGACATGCTACCATTGTTATTAGACCAGGATACTGTATTGAAGTTATCCAAAAAGGTATCCTGGCCATAGAGCAATACTCCCTGGCCTAAAAGAAAACAAAGTATGAAGATCCTCTGTAGCTTAGAAGGAATCATAATTCTTGGATTTCTGTCATACAACTATAAAAGTAGCTATACCGTTCAGCACCTATAAAATATTGTTGTGTACAGGTATAAATACAGTGCATAAGGCACAAAAAGTGAAGTTTTCCTGTAAAAAGAAGGAGAAAAAGTAAGATCCGTTAGTCGATCATCCCAATAATCATGGAATTTAACGAAGCTAACAACACTGTTTTATTGGAGCGATTTTCGTTTCTATATTTTAACTAGGAATTTAAAATTTTATAATTCGTTTTGTAATCCTTTTATTGGTAATGATAGAACCAATCCGGATATTTAAAAGGGCATTGCCGGAGGAAATCCTGGGGCAAACCGAGCCAGAGTTTAGCATTTGCACACGATAGATATACCCATTTTTATCAAGATCCGGGCTTATAAGTGTAAGGATTGCAGTGGTCGTACCAGAATATTGAGGTCCGTCTGTAAGATTATTAAAGCTGCCACCTCCATTGGTACTCACTTGCCATTGGTAAGAATCCACATTGGTCGCAATAACAGTAAAAACCGTATCGGTTCCTGCAAACGCCAATTGATTTATTGGTTGCGTAGTGATATTAAAATTATTGATCGTAATGGTTTGAGTTACGTCGGTACTATTCCCGGAAGCATCGGTAATGCGATACGTTCTGGTTATTATCTCAGGGTAACTTCCTCCGTCCGTAACATCACTTAGAAAGACCACTAAAGGTGTAGCGGTGCAATTGTCTGCCTCATCGGTTACCACAGTCACGTCTGGTAAGGGTAATTCAGCCAAACAAAACAAATTTATAGGGCTTGGATTACTTGCCGTTGGGGGAACGTTATCTATGGTAATAAGCGTATTATCTGAAATATTCAAAATGGGGTCGCCAGGCATTCCTCCATATTCCACAACATAGCCCTGGGGCGCATAGGCCCCACCACCTCCGGCATTAGGAAGGTCGTTCCACGATCCTGGCTGGGTTGTTACAGACGGATCTGTAATATGTGCAAAATTCTCCTGTCCTGGGGTTACCGGCCCATCAGGAAAATCATTGGGTTCGTTTGCATTCCAGAATGCATAGGTTAATTCGGTTCCCCCAACCCCCCCGCTCCAAAAGGAGGTACCTGCTTCAGGGCCGGTAACCCATTGCCAGTCGCCTTCTGTTGTATCGTCGTTCGCTCCTATCCAACCCACCCCAAGTGCCTGTGAACCCGAAAAATCGGCTTCTTGTTGAGAAGTAAGTGTAGCCAGATAGCCCTGTAACCCATAATAGGTGCGCAAGGATGCTGCTGTCCGTGCAGCTGTCCAGGTAATTCCGGGAACGGCCACAAATTCATAAAAATGACCTGTAGGAGGTAAGTAATTAGCATCTCCCACGATGATAGAAAACCCTCTACTGCCTACAGGTAATAAGGCACTACTACTGTATTCTACTGCACTGATCGCAGCTTCAAATTCGGCCAAAGTAGCAGGACCTGTCAAGGTAAGTTTACCTTCTACCGGGCTCCAAGATGGGGTTATGGAAGGATGCACACCTGTAAGTGTCAATAAGTCTTCTCCGCTGATATAGCCTGTTGAGATCTGGATGGCGACTGCAAACGCTGTAGTATCATCCGGATCGGTAATACTAATGGTCTCCACCACGGGCATGGATGTCCCGGGACAATACACCTGATCCCCGGTGGCAACAAGTACCGGTGGTTCATTAGGCGCTATTGGGAAGCCTGTTACCAAGACATTGTCTATGGTATAATTTTCATTTCCGGCTGTATTGTGGAAAGTGGCCCTTAATTCGATAGTGTTTCCTGAAAGGCTCCCAACCGAATAAGATGGATTAATAGGTTGTGAAGTGGAGCCAGATCTGCTAAAAAGTTGAATCCAGCCGCCTGTTCCATTGATTCTGTACTCCAGGGCGAAATTATCCTGACTCCCCCCACTATTTTCAAATTGATTGGGATCAAAAGCGCCGGTATCCACGCTAAATGATACGTTTGTATAGGCAGAAATGTTGATAGGATTAGTTACCCAAATTAAGGGATTTGCGAGTGTTGAAGAGGCAACTCCCCGGGTGTTACTCGCTAGTATTCGCCCTGCATTAACGGGGGCACCGGTTTGTGAATTCCATGCTGCAGGTGAAGCTCCTGTACCTGCTCCGCTTATTGTTCCGTTGGCATAACTGGAAAAATCTTCGGTCCATACAGTAACTTGCCCATATGCAGTTGAAGTCAGGGAAAGAATACAAAAAAATAGTAAGGTTCTTAAGGATATTAAGAGCTTCACAAGGTTTGATTAAAGGATTAAACGAAGCAACTTTATCCCATAAAATTTGGTGGCAAGTTTCTTCTTAGTCAAAAATACCTTTAAACAAATAGGCAGCTAAATAAATGTTGTGAAATGACTTATACCCTCTGTGAAGTCTGGAATACAGGCAGTTAACCGATAATTAAATTGAAATAAAACGGATTAAAAAGCTTTTGTGAGCGTGAAGTTTAGAATTCACTCCTCAATAAACGTATCATCCCAACCATCTTAATAACAGCAATTCTCCCCATCTTCGCACAAGATCAGAAACTCAGAGCGTCTGTTTTGCTGATGCTTGGCAGCCGAACATCTCACCCCGTCCACACATTCGTTTACAGGCTTGGATTCTCCAAAACCTTTGTATTTCAATCGATTTATGTCAATGCCTTTTGAGGCTATGTATTCTACCGTCGCTTTGGCACGGCGTTCAGATAGCGGCTGGTTATATGTATTAGGGCCCCTTGAATCTGTATGCGAATTCACCTGTATCTTTAAGCTGGGATATAATTGCATGGCAGCCACCACAATATCGAGTTCATCCTGATAAATATCTTTTACCTCAGATTTGTCGAAATCAAAGAAGATCGTAGGATCTAATCCCAGCAGTTTTGCCAGGTCGGTTCCGTATTCAATGCAGTCTGTTTCTAAATAGAGATCAACCATACGCAATTCACAGGGATTAATTTCCAAATACTCCTCAACGGGGGTATATCCTTCTCTGGAGGCCCTCACAAAATTATTTTTTGTTCTGTCTATAGTAATGCTATAGGCCCCTTCTTCATTTGTAAAGGTAGAAGCTATGACCTCATTGTTATCATCTACAATCCCAATGGTTGCACCCGCCAAAGGTAGGAGCGTGTTCCGGTCATAGACGATACCTGTTAAGGTCTTTGGGTTGATACATTCGGCGGTAAAGGCATAAATGTTATCATCGATATAATCCGTTGCATTACGACGTCCTGTAGTATTGGGCCTTTTTCTATTTGACGCAAAAAAACCATATTCTTTTTCACTGTCGTAGATAAAGCTAAAATCATCTGCCGAAGTGTTAATAGGATCCCCTAAATTCTCAGGATCTGATGCCACCATCCCTTCGGCATTTAAGTCCGCCACATAGACATCCAATCTTCCATTACCCCCAAAACGATCGGAAGAAAAATACAGGCGTCCTTCTGCACTTATAAAAGGAAAAGTTTCCCTGAATGGGGTATTTATCCTATCTCCTAAATTTTTAACTTCATCGTACACTCCATTCTCATTGATATTGATCATAAAAATGTCTGATAGTCCCTTTGTTCCGGGCATATCCGATGAAAAATAGAGTTTTGAGTTATCCGGGCTCAGGGCCGGATTTGAAAAAGAATAACTATCAGTATTGAAGGCTTTGTCTGCATTGTCATTCTTAAACCAGGAATCGTCCATTAAACGCCAGCCTTCGGCTTCCAGTACAGCTTTATAGATCTTCAGTCTAACAATATTATTCTTGTCTCTTATGAGATCTCCGTCCTTAAAGTTAGTTGCGGTAAAGTACATCGTCTTACCATCCCTGGAGAACGTGGCCGTAGATTCGTCTACCTTAATAGCCGTAGTTTCGGCTTCACGAGGATTATAACCTTCCCCAATAAAATTGACCTTAGTGATAATTTCTAATCCATCATCGTCCGTTTTGAATTGATAAAGGTCCAGAAAATCAGTATTGCTGCCACTATGCCGGTATCTGTGTAAGTTTCCCGTATCCCTGTCTGAAGAAAAAATCAGGCCTTCTTTGTAAAATGCAGGGGCAAAATCTGAAAATTCATTAAGATTTATACTGTCTTTTAATTTTGAAAAATACGCCTTTAGGTCCTTTAATTTGTATTGTGTTGTACTTTGTACTGTGGCATTTGCACCCGACTCGCTCAGGTAGTTGGCTAATTTTTCCTTCGCAAGGTCTTCTTCTCCGATAGCTCTAAGACTTTGTCCATACCTAAAATTATACTCTTGGGGTACAGAAAACCCTGGGGTATTCTCTGCCCTTGTATACAGTATTTCATATACTTTGGCGGCATTCTCATAGTCGGCGATCATATAATATGAGTCTGCCAGTTTCATTAATACCGTATCTTTTACCTTATCTGGTTTCTCTGTTAAGCGCTTTTGATAGACCTTGGTATATAAAGTGTAGGAATATTTTTCTTTTTTCTTTTCCGTATTTACCTGGGCAAAAACGTTGCCCAGGAACGAAAACAATACGATAGACGAAATAAAAATACGCTTTGTCATGAAATCCATTTTAAAAGAATCTGGGTGATACCAATCCCTGGAACGAACGTACCAGTTCAAATCTTAAGAACACTTCAAAAGAACCGTCGTTAAAACGAGTGCCTCCCAGTTCAGTGATCTCTTTGTCATAGGCTAGTCCAAGCATTAGTCTTTCTGAAAGTTGGAAGCCAAATAAGGCACTAGCGGCGGCATCCCAACGGTAGGCCGCTCCAAAGGAGAACTTATCATTGAGTAAGAAAGTTCCCGAAAAATCGAGTTGTAAGGGTGCACCACCCACTGCTTTCATTAAAAATGCCGGTTTGAACTTTAGATTGTAATTCAGATCGAATACATACCCGGTGATAAAATATAAATTAAGGCGTTCTGTAGATTGAAATTGAACGGAATTTGCGGAACGTTGGGAATTGTCAAAATAATCTGTTTCCAACATATTGGGAGCAGAAAGGCCTAAGTAGAACCTATTGGTATGATAGTAGACCCCGAATCCAAAGTTGGGAGAAAAATTATTGGTAATGTCTGCCCCATCATTTATGGGTTCCTGGTCAAAATTTCTCAGCTGCTGAAAATCGAGGTTTAACAAATTCCCTCCTGCTTTTAGGCCAAAGGACAACTTATTTTCGCGCGAAAGTTCAATGGTATAGGAAAGCACTGCATCGATATAGGTTTCCTGTACCACCCCATTCCCAATATTGTCATTCACAATAGAGAGCCCATACCCGAGTCTGCTATTCCTGATAGGGGAATGCAAATTAAGCGTCTGGGTTTTCGGAGCACCATCCAGGCCCACCCATTGTGCCCTGTAAAGTGCCGCAATACTCAATTCTCCTCTGGAGCCGGCATACGCCGGATTTACGCTCATTGTATTATACATGTATTGTGTATACTGAGCATCTTGTTGCCCCTGTACGGTGCTGGTCAGCATAGCTACCAAGAAAAAGATAACTAATAGGTACTTTGTATGTATCATATTTTTTATCATCTGTTATTTACTCAAATACAGGTAACCACTATCTGTAATTCTTTCCTGATTCAAATCATATTCAAAGATATAGAAATAAACCCCTGCCGGTAAATAATCGTTTACACTCAGGGTTGATCTTCCTCTGGAGCGACCGTCAAAAACATTGTTCTGATTGTTGTAATTAGCACCTTCAAAGACTGCAATTCCCCAGCGGTTATAAATCCTCAAGGTATTATTCCTTGCGAAATCAACATCGCGAATAAAGAGAAAATCGTTTCTACCATCGTTGTTAGGGGTAACCATCTGATTTACTTCTATTTTGAAATCTATGATCACTTCAGAAATAAGAACCGTTACCGTAGCTGTATCACAATTGGCAGGATCGGCCACTTCACAGATCGTGTATTCGATCGTATATACGCCGGCAGGTGTAGCAGCCAGTACACTAACTGTACCGTCTGAATTGACTGTTAACGGTCCGGTTGGCGTGGACGTAATGGTAACATCTGCAGGGTTAACAGATTCCCCGTTAAGTGTGTCATTATCTAACACATTAACCCCCGTAACCAGGCCGCCAATATTTCCATCTACAATGATATCTGTAAAGTCGTCATCTACTGCATCTATCATATTTGCACCGGGGATCACCTCTACAGTTACCGTAGCGGTATCACAATTAGTCGGATTAGCCACTTCACAGATCGTATAGTCTATGGTATAGGTGCCTGGAGCGGTATCTGCTGCAACCGATACGGTACCATCGGTATTCACTGTTAATGGTCCGGTGGGTGTAGAGGTAATAATTACATCCTCCGGATTTACTGGTTCCCCATTCAACGTATCATTATCCAATACGTTAGAATCTGCTACCACACCTCCGGTATTTCCATTCACAGGAGAAGCTGTGAAGTCATCGTCTACTGCATCTATCATATTAGGTCCGGCTCCTACCACAACAGTTACTGTTGCTGTATCGCAATTAGTTGGATTGGCCACCTCACAGATCGTATAGTCTATGGTATAAGTGCCGGGAGCAGTATCTGTAGCTACACTTACGGTACCATCGGCATTCACCGTTAATGGTCCGGTTGGTATAGAGCTTATGACAACATCTGCAGGATCTACGGTGATGCCGTTCAGTGTATCATTGTTGAGTACATTGCTATTTGCTGCGGTACCGCCAGTGCTTCCGTCTACCGGATTGGCGCTGAAATCATCATCTACGGCATCAATTCCAGGAGCAGCCGTAAATACGGTTACCGTTGGATCGTCCGGATTTCCATCCCCGTCCGAATCAACATTTGTAGGATCATCGGGATCGTCCGAAAGTGTACTAATTGGTCCATTATCGGGAATAAATCCGGTTACTGTAGCCGTATTCTGGAAACTACCTGCATCAATATCTGCCTGAGTGATCACATAAGTTGCTGTGAAGGTCGTAGTGTCTGTCTCGCCAGGTTCCAAAATTGTCAATGGCCCCCCTGATAGGTCCACCAGTGGATCCGTAATGGTAATATTTCCTAGTGGCTCAGTGCCTGTATTAGTAACCGTAAAGGCATAACTGATCGTTTCACCCACTTGCGCAAACCCATCTCCATTCTCATCATTAAAGGTATCAACTTTTAAAACAATGATATTAGGTCCTGATGAAACCACCACAGTCACGGAGGCTGTATCACAATTAGACGGATTGGCCACTTCACATATGGTATATTCTATGGTATAGGTACCTGGAGCTGTATCAGCTGCCACACTTACCGTACCATCAGCATTTACTGTTAACGGACCTGTTGGGGTGGAAGTGAGCGTTACATCCGCAGGATCTACCGCTACCCCATTCAAGGTATCGTTATCCAGCACATTACTGTTTGCCACAACGCCACCGTCAGTGCCATCAACAGGTTCACCAATAAAGTTGTCATCTACTGCATCGATCACATTGGCTCCCGGATCTACCACTACGGTTACCGTTCCGGTATCGCAATTGGTTGGGTTGGCCACTTCACAGATCGTATATTCTATCGTATAGGTGCCAGCTCCTGTATTTGGCGCCACACTTACAGTACCATCAGCATTTACTGTTAACGGACCTGTTGGGGTAGAAGTCAGCGTTACATCCGCAGGATCTACCGCTATCCCATTCAGGGTGTCGTTATCCAGCACATTACTGTTTGCAACAACTCCTCCGGCAACACCGTCTATTGGTGCTCCACTAAAGTTATCATCTACTGCATCGATCACATTGGCTCCCGGATCTACCACTACGGTCACCGTTCCGGTATCGCAATTGGTTGGGTTAGCCACTTCACAGATCGTATATTCTATCGTATAGGTGCCTGCCGCTGTATTTGGCGCCACACTTACAGTACCATCAGCATTTACTGTTAACGGACCTGTTGGGATGGAAGTGAGGGTTACATCCGCAGGATCTACTGCTACCCCGTTCAAGGTGTCGTTATCCAATACGTTGCTATTGGCCACAACTCCTCCGGCAACACCGTCTATTGGTGCTCCGCTAAAGTCGTCATCTACCGCATCGATCGTATTTAAGCCTACCTCTATTGTTACTGTAGCAGAAGCACATACATCCGGTTCCGGATCGGTATTGCATACCTCATAAATAATAGTAATTGTAGAATTCGATTCGGTTGCATCTGGTATATAAGATAATTCACCTGTTTCAGCATCAAAAGTTACGATGCCTGTTGCATTTCCACCTATTTGGGTAATACTTGTGGTACCTAAATTATTAGGATCATTGTTTGGCAAATAATCATCATTCGCCAATATGTTGATCACAATCTCGGTCTCAGCAGGTGTAGAACCCTGATCATCAACTGCGGTTGCAATCAGTGGATTTGGATCCGTACCATTGGGATTCCCATCATTATCACAGTCCTGAAGGTCCCAGTCTGCAGAAGGAGTTAGGGTCTGACTTGCCAATACCAAAGAACAAGGATCCAAAGGATCTGTAGTGTCTGTTACTTCATCCTCATTGGTTACGCCATCCCCATCACAGTCGGTCGCAT
>NZ_JBATLB010000102.1:0-1629 GCF_049669965.1 Muriicola sp.
ACCGTATATAGCTCATTGCGGCTGAATTCCTAATCGTAATTCATTGCAATTTCTCTAACTTTGGGCTACGGCGGAAAATCATAGCTGATTTCCCGCAACGAGCCATACACAAACACGTTGTAGCACATTAAAATTAAATATCATGAAAAAAATTCTAATTATTGTCTGCACTTTTTTTGCTATGATTACTCATGCTCAAGACTATCCTTTTATCTCTGATAATTTAAAACTTTTACCACAAGAAGAGCTTTTTAAAAAGCCACCACCAACCCATATCGATTTGGTTTATTATGAAGATGGCACACAAACGACTTGGGACAAGGTTTTGCCATTGATAATGTCTGGAAAACTAATACCTAAGATGTATGTTAATAGTAAAGGAGAGTATAAAGCTCTAGTTGCAGTCAAAGTAGATGAGAGTAAAGCAAAAGAAGGAACAGAAATTCCTTATGAAGCAAAAATGGCAGACTTAGGAGAAATACAAATGGAATACTTTGATTATGGCGGTGATGGCCCAACAATTATTGTCTTACAAGATTTCCATAATTATTACAGTGGCCCTATGGCATACCCACCAGATCATCCCTTGATTGATTTTTATAAAAGTCTTACTCAACAATTTAGGGTATTAGCCCCTTTAAAGCGCGGTTATGGTAGAAGTACAGAATCTCATTGGGGCTATGATGTGGCTACCTTATCCGAGGATCTGCTTGATTTTATGAATGCCCTAGATATAGAAAAAGCTTTTTTGTATGGTAGAGTCCCAGCCAATCAAGAGATGACGTGGATAGCAGAGCACAACCCCGAACGTCTGCTAGGCCTTATTTATGACGGCAATCCAGTAATTACAGTTGGATGCATGGATTCTGAAGTTTTAGAGTTTGCCGATAACATTCAGACTTTTGCAATGGATGGGTTTGATAGGGATAAAGCACGTCAAGTCTATCTTTCCCGATCTATGTGGCGCCCAAGATTTTTAAAGGACACTTCAAAACGTATTGATGTTCCAGCCATCAGGTTTTCAGTTCCCGGACAAGAAGGGATGACCCCAAATTTAGCATTTGGAACGAAAGAAGCATTAAAAGAAACATTGGAAATTCCTATTAAAGACAGAGATGAAGCAAAACAGTACGTAAGAGAACTTCTTCAAGATAGTGTACGATACGAGAACTTATACCAAAAATTGAAAGATTGTAATATTTCTGATGCTGTTGAAGAAGGTATGAAAAGAGCTTTTACCGACAATCTTACCACTTTAGAGGAACCCACTGAGTTCAATGAACCGACAATGCAATCTTATATTGGAATATTGGATTGGCAGCGAAATCATATTTTTGAATTCAAACAAAGGGTATTAGAATAAAGCGGAATAAAAACGTGCTACAACAAGGTATATAAAAAATAGCTAATTAAGCGCAAGTCATTAAACCTTGCGCTTTTTTATATATTTAAACTATCTGAAAAGCTAGTTCGTAAATACCCGCTACTTTTCATATACAATATCGTTATGGTTAATTAAATCATTCCATGAAAGTATTTGTTTTCTTAGTGTTTATTATTCTCCATTCAAATTTGTACCCTCAGGAAAATAGATTCTTAAAAAAACAAGTTTTAGAACATATCGTAAAT
>NZ_JBATLB010000103.1:0-2555 GCF_049669965.1 Muriicola sp.
TGGTTGGCACTCCTAGGTTTCTTGGCTGGTTCGGTCACTTTTATTCTAATTAGAAATTTAGTATTGAATGCATAATTAAATCTGCATAATACCGTTATAGGGGCAAATTAATAAGAGAACGCATATGTTAATGTTTCAAGATCTTGTGAATGAATCACAGGTAGGAGAGGTTATATCTGAAGAAAAGACACTTTCTGTCATCGATTTAATCTTAAGTGGGGGTACCGGGAGTATCGTCATTATTTCGGTTTTATTTGCCATGCTTGCTGTGGCCTTGTCTATTTATTTTGAACGATTAATGGCGGTAAAGGCGGCCTCTACGATCGACAAGAATTTTATGAATCAGATCAGGGATCACGTCATGAATGGTAAGCTAGAGGCTGCCAAGATCCTCTGTGCCCAGACAGATTCTCCGGTTGCAAGGTTAACGGAAAAAGGCGTTTCCAGGATTGGCAAGCCTTTGGACGACATCAATGCGGCTATTGAGAACGCCGGAACTTTGGAAGTTTATAAGTTGGAAAAGAATGTCAATGTCCTTGCCACTGTAGCCGGTGCAGCTCCCATGATTGGATTCTTAGGAACGGTCATAGGGATGATCCTTGCCTTTCATCAGATGGCAAGTAGTGGCGGACAAGCGGAGATGGGTGCTTTGGCTTCGGGGATCTACACTGCAATGACCACTACCGTAGCCGGATTAGTTGTTGGGATCATAGCCTATATGGGCTATAATCATTTAGTGAACCGCATAGATAAGGTAATCCATAAGATGGAGGCCAACGCAGTAGAATTTCTTGATCTTTTGAACGAACCTGTTTAACTCCATCCTATGAAACTGAAAGGAAGAAATAAGATCAGTCCGGAGTTTAGCATGTCTTCAATGACAGACATCGTATTCCTCTTGCTTATCTTTTTTATGTTAACGGCAAATTCTCCCAATGCGCTCGACTTACTATTGCCAAAGGCGAAGGGAAAATCTACGAATACCCAGAACGTATCCGTTTCTATAAATCGGGATCTGGAATATTTTGTGAACAACCAGCAGATTAACGGAGCATATATTGAAATTGAACTAAAAAAAGCATTGGAAGGGAAAGAGAACCCAACAATTATTCTGAGGGCAGAAGAAAGTGTGGCCATAAAAGAGGCTGTAAACGTTATGGATATTGCCAATAAGAATAATTATAAGGTGATCCTGGCAGTGCGACCAAATTAATGTCGTTCCTAGATACGAGACACAAGAAAAAATCCTTCTCACTAACAGTCTTTCTGTTAAGTGCATTACTGCTATTGCTTTTCTATATAGGGCTAACCTATATGGATCCCCCTATTGAAAATGGTATTACCGTAAATTTTGGAAGTATGGATTTTGGGTCGGGTACGGTACAGCCAAAAGAAAAGCTGCAGCCTCAAAAGAACGAAACACCAGAAATTACGGAGCAAGTCCCGGAAAAAGCAGAAGAGCCCACCATAGAACCAGTTACTCCGGTAAAGGAAGCTGAAAAAGTACTTACCCAGGATAACGAAGAATCTATCCTGATAAAACAACAGGCCGAAGCCAAACGCAAGGAGGAGGAGGCAGCCAGAAAGGTCAAAGAAGAAGCAGAAAGGGTTGAAAAGGCCAAACAAGCTGCGGCCGAAAAGGCCAGGTTAGAAGAAGAAGCCAAGAAAAAGAAACTAGACGCCCTGATGGGGGGTTTAAATAGCTCTGATGGAACTGCGCAGGGAAGTGAGGGCGATGACTCCAAACCAGGAGATAAAGGGCAGTTAAATGGAGATCCTTATGCAACCAGTTATTACGGCAGTCCCGGTTCGGGTAGCGGAACAGGTGGCTATGGCCTAAATGGCAGATCATTGGTCAACCAAGGTAAAGTGCAACAAGAATGCAATGAAGAAGGCCGGGTAGTGGTAAGGATTGTTGTAGATCGCAACGGCAAGGTTATTGAAGCCACTCCGGGAGTAAAAGGCACCACGAATAATAATCCTTGTTTGTTAGAGCCTGCCCGCAAGACCGCTTTCCTTCACAGTTGGAATTTAGACTCCAAGGCACCAAACCAGCAGGTGGGTTTTGTGGTCGTCAACTTTAAACTGGGAGAATAGATACATGACCTACCAGGAAACCTTGGATTGGATGTTTGCACAACTTCCAATGTACCAGCAAAAAGGGGTGACGGCTTATAATGGAAAACTACAGGGAATCCAGTCTTTTGCTTCGCATTTAGGAGAACCTCAAAAAAAATTCAGGAGTATTCATGTGGCCGGCACAAATGGTAAAGGCTCCAGTAGTCATATGCTTGCCTCCATCCTGGCAGAAGCAGGCTATAAGGTTGGTTTGTATACCTCCCCGCATTTAAAGGATTTTAGAGAACGAATAAGGATCAATGGGGTGATGATCCCGGAAAAAGAGGTGGTACTCTTTATCCGGGAGAACAAGAAATATATTGAACGCAATCATATGTCGTTCTTTGAAATGACCGTGGCCATGGCTTTTGAATATTTTTCAAAAGAATCCGTTGATATCGCTGTCATAGAAGTAGGACTGGGGGGAAGGCTAGATT
>NZ_JBATLB010000104.1:0-9396 GCF_049669965.1 Muriicola sp.
AGCAATGGCTCTGCGCAGCCTATACGCTGTAATTATGAAGTAAACGATACAGATTTTACTGGGATCGGGGTTAATCCGGAGAACGGTCAGGTAGGTGCCCCCAATTTAACGGGAAGCCAGAATACCTATGACGATTGGCTTATTGTGGAAGAAGGAGAGATTTACTATTTGCTGATCAATAATTTCAACACCAATTTTGATGGTGATCCCGAACCGTTTTCCCTAACCTTTACAGGATACTCTGTAGATCAGGACCAGAATACTGCTCTAGATTGTACCCTGAGAGATGAATTTTTAGGGTTGGATATCGTAGCCTGTGAGGGCGACCCCGATATTGTTCTCAGTGCCCTGAATTCTCCTGCCGGGCCAGATATAGCCAATGTAACCTGGAGTGTGGATTACGATGATGATGGCACCATAGATGCGGTATTGGCTTCAGGGCCCACAGAAACGGAACTGACGGTTGCAAGCCCCGATTCGGGTCGATATTTTGTTGAGATCCTAACCACCCTGGCTACGACCATTACCGATGATATTCTCATTACTTTTTACGGAATCCCGGTCCTGGATGAGGTGATCATATTGGATGACCTATCGGACAGTAACAATGTGGAAATTGTAGTATTGGGCAATGGGAGTTACGAATATGCGCTCAACGGAGGTGAATTTCAGGATTCCCCGATATTTAATGATATACCACCGGGTGAAAATACGGTGATCATTAACGATAAAAATGGTTGTGGATTTACGGATCCTATCCCGTTCTTAGTGGTGGGCTATCCTAAATTCTTTACCCCTAATGGGGATGGAATACACGATGCCTGGAATATACTGGGTATAGAGACCTTGACAGATCCTGTGGTCTTTATTTTCGATCGCTATGGTAAATTGATAAAGCAATTAGACGAAACTACCGTTGGTTGGGATGGTACCTTTAATGGACGGCCCATGCCTTCCTCAGATTATTGGTTCCGTTTAGAGTATGCCAGGGACGAACAAGGAATCCTGGTGGCCAATACCTTACGCACCCATTTCTCACTTAAACGATAAAAAAAAAGCCGGTTATAACCGGCTTTTTTTTAGTCTGTCTTCTTACAAGTTCAGGGTGTATCCTAAAATAATGTTGGTATTTGTATTATTTACCAATGCTGAAGCGGGAAAACCTGTGGTAAATAATTGTTGTTGTGCACTTTGCTCAGAACGGCTATACGCCAGATCCAATCTGCTTCCGCCAAAATTAATCCCTATCCCGAAAGAAATGGCCTCCAGATCCCCAATGGTAACACCATCCTGATAGGGGCTTCCTTCGAAGCGGTAACCTCCCCGTAAGCTTACATTGTCTATTCTGTATTCGCCACCTACCCTAAAAGTCTCAACGGCTCCGAGTTGACCGGCGATAAAAGTGTTCTCATCATTGAACCTTGGGTCTAACACAGGGCGTAATTCGGCTTGTGCCATGTCTTGGTAACCGTAGTCAAAGCTCAGCAATCCTTGAGGGCCAAAGATGATAGCTAAACTACCTGTGACCTTCCCCGGCGTTTTTATACGATAGGCATCAAACAAGTTCACCACATTAAAGTCTATAAATCCGATTTCAGAGTCTGCAAGGTCCGAATTGATTCGCTGGGCGGTATCATCTAGCAACCGGTACCAGGTTGGAGATTGGTAACTCCCCCCCAAACGGACGTTCTCATTTAATTTGGCAATGGCCCCCAGGCTAAAGGAAAATCCGTTACCTTCAGTACGGAGGAAATTGTCAAAATTTACAAATTGTATTTCAGAATTGAGGTCATAACCAGATTCTGAAAACTCCGTATACTGATCGAATAAGACATCATGAAAGTTCAGGGATGCTCCTAAAAAAAGATTCTGCTGGTACTGCCCTGCGATATTCAGGGTTAGTTTACTGTTGTATCCGTTGGTTCTTTGGAAATAATCCTGATTTACCGTGCTGTACGATGCGTTGGAGACATAGGCAGTGTTATTATTGTCGTTTTCATCGACCGGATCGATCACACCCCCGTAATAACCCAGAAATGCCTGTTGTTCCCTGAAACCAAGATTGGCACCTATATCCAGGTAGGCTTCCTCAATAAACTCACCATCCTGTATCAGAAGTGGACCTAAAGGCGCTCCTTGTGCGAAATTCAGAAAGTAGTTATCTATTCCCTGATCACTGTTACCGCGGGTAAATATCTCATTATCATAATTCTGAACCATGTCATAATTTACCGCTAAAGCCAGTTTTTGCCAGGGGTCACTGGCGTTTTTACTTTTAAATACAAACACGCCGCCAAACTGGTTAAGATCGAATGAATTCCTTTTTTCAGTTGAAAGGGTTCCAAAATATGAGGATTCATTGTTCTGATGAAAGTTCGCTCCTGTAATTGTAATAAGGCTATTGTTGAATATGGCCGAACCTGCCGGATTGATATTCAGGGCAGAAAGGTCGCCCCCAAGAGCCCCAAAAGCGCCACCCATTCCTTGAAAACGTGCAGTTCCCTGGAGGTTCTCACGGCTGTATCTTAAAACGTCGTCTATGTTCTGGGCAGATATGGCCAGACATGACAATCCTACGATGAAAGTTAGAATTCTTTTCATTTTCCTACGATTTTATTGTTGAATGTAGATGGATTATTAATTATTTCTTCCTCCTCGGCTACCTCCGGATGAGCGTCCTCCGGACGACCTTCCACCAGATGATCTGCTGCTTCCGCCAGAACTTCTCACGCTACCAGAACTCCTGGAACTTCCGGAAGAACTCCTTACACCAGAGGATCTGCTACTTCCGCTAGAACTGCGAACGCTTCCAGAACTCCTGTAACTTCTAGAGGGGGAAGAGGATCTGTTATATCCCGATGATCTTGGGACGGTAGACCTGTAACTTCGGTTATTCGAGGATCGAACCGCATTACCACTATTTCTTCTATAGGTGTTAGCACGATTTGTCGACGAGTTGTTATAGGATCTGTTCTGAATAGAACTTCTGTTATAACTCGGAGAGGTACGGGTGCTTCTCATAGAACGATAGCTTCTATTTCTGTTGATGGCATCCGCACTAACACTGCGTCTTGCGGTAGTCCCACCTCTGTAACTAGTTGCATTACGAGCACTGCTTCTTGAAGAAATATTAGATCTGCCACTATTGTTTCTCAATCTGGTATTGTTGCTTCTGCTTGTCCCAAGATTGGATCGGCCCCTGAATGAATTAGATGCTAACGAATTTCTGTTGTAATAGCCCCTACGGGAGTTGTTGTTGCCAAAATATGGGGAATACCCGCGACCAAAACCTCCATAGCCCCAATTATTCCAGCCAAAACCGCCGCCCCAGCCCCAGTTGTTCCATCCTAAGCCACCCCAGCCCCAATTGTTCCAGCCAAAACCGCCGCGCCAGCCCCAGTTGTTCCATCCTAAGCCACCCCAGCCCCAGTTGTTCCAGCCAAAACCGCCGCCCCAGAAGGGATCGGCCCATATAGGATTGAATCCATAACCCCAGCCATCATTAATATTAATAACAACGTTGCTGGGATTTTCACCCCAACCTCCGTTTCCGGCATAGGTGTTATTTTGATCAAAATAGGTGCTATTGTCTTCAAAATCTAAACTGTCATTCTCTACACCACTGTAATAGTCATCTACATCAGTAAAGATCTCATCACCCATAATCTGATCTATTTCCTCAGCTTTTCGGCCAAAATAATCTCCATACACCCCGTCGTTATTGTTCTGAGTTTGTTGAGTAGTTCTTGGAGCAGTTCTTGGCGTGTTATACACCATAGGTTGTTCTGCGCCAGTGGAGTAGATACCATCATTATCGTAATAAGATGCTTGTTGATACGAACCGCAAGAGACCAACACAGTAGCTAGAAAACCAAAGGTGATCATTTGCAATGTTTTAGGGTGGGGTAAGGAATGTATCATGAGAATAAATTTATATTGTTGAACATAGTAAAAATAGTTAGTTTTGCCCAACTATTCTTGACATAAGTTGCAAGTTTTGTGCCAAAGTACAACAGATGGGAAAAAATTTAACGACGCGAACTGAGGATTATTCGAAATGGTATAACGAGCTCGTTGTAAAAGCAGACTTGGCCGAAAACTCTGGTGTCAGAGGCTGCATGGTCATAAAGCCATATGGCTATGCAATCTGGGAGAAGATTCAGGCTGGTTTAGATAAAATGTTTAAGGAAACAGGTCACGAAAACGCCTATTTCCCCATATTTATCCCAAAATCGTATCTGAGCAAGGAAGCGAGTCATGTTGAAGGTTTTGCGAAAGAATGTGCGGTTGTTACGCACTACCGTCTCAAGAACGCGGAGGATGGGAGCGGGATCATCGTAGACCCCGACGCAAAGCTGGAAGAAGAACTCATTGTTAGGCCAACCTCCGAGACCATTATTTGGGATACCTATCGCAGATGGATACAATCTTACAGGGATCTCCCATTATTAATCAACCAATGGGCCAACGTGGTTCGCTGGGAAATGCGCACCCGTCTGTTTCTAAGAACAACCGAATTCTTATGGCAGGAGGGCCATACGGCCCATGCTACCAAACAAGAGGCCATTGATGAGGCCGAACTGATATTAAACATTTATGCAGATTTTGCTGAGAATCATATGGCAGTTCCGGTGATTAAAGGTACCAAGACCGAAAGTGAACGTTTTGCGGGGGCATTGGAAACCTATTGTATTGAAGCCTTAATGCAAGATGGAAAAGCCTTACAGGCAGGGACCTCACATTTTCTGGGGCAAAACTTTGCCAAGGCGTTTGATGTGAAATTTGCCACCAAGGAGGGGAATCAAGAATATGTATGGGCAACTTCCTGGGGCGTTTCTACGCGGTTAATGGGGGCCTTGATCATGACCCACAGTGATGACAACGGCCTGGTACTACCCCCCAAACTGGCTCCTATACAGGTGGTGATAGTGCCTATTTATAAGGGAATGGAGCAATTGGAAGCTATTTCTGACAAGGTGCTTCCTTTAGTAAACGAATTAAGGGCCAAAGGCATTTCCGTGAAATATGATGACAGGGATACCCATAAACCCGGTTTTAAATTCAATGAATATGAACTAAAAGGGGTTCCTGTGCGCATTGCCATTGGGCAACGCGATCTGGAGAACAACACCTATGAGGTGGCCCGCCGGGATACCCTGGAAAAAGAAACAGTTGCGGCAGCAGATGTAATAGGCAGGATTGAGCAATTGCTTCATGATATTCAGGAAAATATTTTCAACAGGGCTCACAACTATCGGGAGGAGCATATCACTGAGGTGGATTCCTATGAGGAATTTAAAAAATTGCTGGATACCAAAGGAGGCTTTTTCTCGGCCCATTGGGACGGAAGTTCAGCTACTGAAGAAAAGATCAAAGAAGAGACCAAAGCCACTATTCGCTGTATCCCTTTAGACGGACCGGTAGAAGAAGGCAAATGTATGGTCACAGGTAAGGCTTCTGCACAAAGGGTGCTGTTTGCCAAGGCCTATTAACGCACATTTCAAAAAATAATGGGTGTGTGTTGTGGTAGTAAAAAATAATTGTATTTTTGCATCCGCAATTGTACAAACCTTTGGCCCGTTCGTCTAGGGGTTAGGACGCCAGGTTTTCATCCTGGTAACAGGGGTTCGATTCCCCTACGGGCTACTGATCATTCAGTGTACCTTGTAAGAAGTATGGTTGAATGTAAATTTTTGGCCCGTTCGTCTAGGGGTTAGGACGCCAGGTTTTCATCCTGGTAACAGGGGTTCGATTCCCCTACGGGCTACAGGGAAGCTGTAGATTAGTGCAGTTATTAAAACATAATTTAAAGAAAGATGGCAAATCACAAGTCGGCATTAAAGAGAATCAGAAGGAATGAAGAGGTGCGTTTACGTAACAGGTATCAGCACAAAACCACTCGAAATGCAATCAAGAAATTGCGTACAGAGACAAACAAAAAGAAAGCGTCTGCTTTATTGCCATCTGTAATCAGCATGGTCGATAAATTGGCAAAACGCAATATTATCCATGATAATAAAGCTGCTAACTTAAAGAGCAAGCTTACTAAAATGGTAGGAGCGCTTTAAGACGATCCTTTAAAAAATAACACAGAACCCGGCTCTACAGGCCGGGTTTTTTTGCAGGTTGTTTTTCCTGATCACTCAAAAAAAATCCCGAAATACCTGAGTACCCCGGGATCCTTAATTTTTATGTTTCTTCTTATTGACTCATGGTCATTAAGAACTCTTCATTATTCTTGGTCTGCTTAATACGTTGTTCCATAAATTCCATGGCCTCAATAGGGTTCATATCCGCCAGGTATTTACGCATGATCCACATTCTTTGAATGGTGTTTTCATCCAATAACAGATCGTCTCGCCTTGTAGAAGACGAAATAAGATCGATCGCAGGGAAGATCCTTCTGTTACTGATCCTTCTGTCTAACTGCAGTTCCATGTTTCCGGTACCTTTGAATTCCTCAAAGATTACCTCATCCATTTTAGAGCCGGTTTCAGTAAGGGCCGTTGCAATGATGGTTAGTGAACCACCGTTTTCAATATTTCTGGCCGCACCAAAGAATCTTTTTGGTTTGTGCAATGCGTTGGCATCCACACCACCACTCAGTACCTTCCCGGAGGCCGGTTGAACGGTATTATAAGCTCTTGCAAGCCTAGTAATAGAGTCTAAGAGGATCACCACATCATGGCCGCATTCTACCAGGCGTTTTGCTTTTTCAAGAACGATATTGGCTACCCTAACGTGTTCGGTAGCTTCCTTATCGAAGGTAGAGGCTACTACTTCCCCTCGCACGTTACGTTGCATATCGGTAACCTCTTCGGGCCGTTCATCTATTAAGAGAACAATTTGATATACTTCCGGATGATTGGCTGCGATCGCATTGGCCACATCCTTTAATAACATCGTCTTTCCTGTTTTTGGTTGAGAAACGATCATACCCCGCTGTCCTTTCCCAATAGGGGAGAACAGATCAATGATACGCGTTGATATACTGCTCTGACGCTCTGCCAGGTTAAACTTTTCTCTAGGAAAAAGAGGGGTGAGATGCTCAAATGCTACTCTATCCCGAACCACCTGAGGGTCCTGGCCGTTGATCTTGTTCACTTTGATCAGTGGGAAATATTTTTCTCCTTCCTTGGGAGGGCGCACATTTCCGAGTACCGTATCTCCTGTCTTTAATCCAAATAAACGGATCTGAGACTGAGAAACATAAATATCATCAGGGGAGGATAAGTAATTATAGTCCGAAGACCGTAAAAATCCATAACCATCCTGCATAATATCAAGCACCCCTTCACTTTCGATAATACTGTCGAATTCGTATTCGGGTTGCTTGTATTTGTTTTTAAGGTCCTTGTCGTAGTTGCTCGACTTCTTCTCCTGCCCATTATTTTGGTGGTGGGCCTTATTAGAGTGTTCCCTTTTAATGGTATTCCCGGAATGCTCTTTCTTGGGATGTTCCTTTTTAATATGTTCTTTTTTTGGATGCTCTTTTTTAGGTTGTTCTGCGGCAGTCTCCTTATTGCCATCTTCTTCTTTGGGGCCTCTTCTGTGTTGTGGAGTTTTGGGGTCCTTTGCATCAGAGGTTACTTCTTTTTTAGGCCGTGGTCTTGGCTTGGGCGCCCTTGCCTTTGGGGCCTCTGCAGTTGCGGAGTTTTCAACCACTACGGCTGTTTCCTTTACAATCTTGGGATTGCTTGCCTGCAGGTCCAGTATTTGGTATACCAGATCTAATTTTTTTTGGGTTTTGTACTTAGGTACTTTTAAAGTTTCGGCAATCTTCTGAAGCTCAGGAAGCTTCATTGCCTTTAAATCAGAAATCTCAAACATTGAGTATTGAATAAGTTAAACGTAGTTAAAATTTGAAGTGTTTGTCAATTGGGTATTACTAGGGAATGAGATCCCAGTCGGTAAGTGCTATCATCGATAACGAGGTAAAATTACAAATTATTTTCAATATTTCGTGTATAAATCTTAAAAAGACCTTTATTTTTGCATCGCAAACAACTAATTGCGCCATGATTCAACGAATTCAGTCCATTTATTTGCTTTTAGTAGTCCTGTTGGGGGCACTGTTGCCATTTTGGCTGGAGCTATGGGTAGATGCTGCGGGTGGTGTAGTTTATGCGAAAAATGAAATTGCGGTTTCACTGGCCTTATACGGGTCGGCTTTACTTGCTGCCTTAGCCATTTTCCGGTATAAGGACCGCAAAAGCCAATTTGTGCTGAACCGTCTAAATATGCTTATTAATCTTTTTTTACTAGGATTTTTCGTTTACCGATCACTAAATCTATCCGGAGAGACCCTGGTCTCGGAGAAGGGTATTGGGATGCTGATTCCTGTAATTTCTATCGTTTTTCTGGTCCTGGCCAACAGGGCTATCAAGAAGGATGAAGATCTTGTAAAATCTGTAGATCGCTTACGTTAAACCTAACATCTTAGTAGTATTAGTGCGTGAAACCCCGGTAGCCATACCGGGGTTTTTTGCTTCATATAGTTTTAGCGTCCAGGCAAAATAGTATTCCTAAAGTGAGGCCCGTTTGCCTATTTCTATGACTTCCAGATTCTTAATATCTTTTCCATCGATCTCAAATCGGAGCATGGTTCGCATTTGGTGAAAGCCTTGTTTACCACAGGCCCCGGGGTTCATGTGCAGCAGCTCTAATTTTTTGTCCCACATTACTTTTAATATGTGAGAATGACCACTAATAAAGAGATCCGGAGGATCTTGCTGTATTGCCTGTTTGATCTTCGGACTGTATCTGTGTGGATACCCGCCAATATGCGTGATCCAAACGTTTACGCCTTCACATAAAAACCTTTGATGCAACGGAAATTCCTGTTGAAGGGGTCCGCCATCTATATTGCCATAAACGGCTTTTATGGGTTTAATTTCGGCTAGTCTATCTACTACTTCAAAGGTTCCTATATCGCCTGCATGCCATATCTCATCCGCTTGTTTTGCATATTTTAGAATAGTTTCATCCAAATATCCATGTGTATCGGAGAGGAGTAAGATTTTGGTCATTTAAGGGTATCTTTGTACGCAACAAAAATAGGACTTCACTTTGAGATATTTTGTCGAATTTTCATATGATGGTAAGGCCTATCATGGATGGCAACGCCAGCCCAATGCCACGAGTGTTCAGCAAACACTGGAGGAGGCTATGACCTTACAACTTAGAAATCCTATTCAGCTTGCAGGAGCGGGGCGTACAGATGCAGGCGTGCACGCAAGGCAACTCTATGCACATTTCGATATAGATCAACCCTTAGAAAAGGAAGTGCAGGTACAACGCCTGAATGCCTTTCTGCCGGCAGACATTGCTATACATGCCATCTTTCAGGTAGATGACCAGGCTCATGCCCGTTTTGATGCTTTAGAACGCACCTAT
>NZ_JBATLB010000105.1:0-2206 GCF_049669965.1 Muriicola sp.
AATCTAGCCCGTGTACCGTCAGTCAATACCTACTACACACTGTATACAGGAAATTATGTTATGAAACATAATACTACTTATACATTTAGAATCTACACCTACAACGTAAATTCAAGTTCATCGTCTAATAATTATTCCATTTGGGATGATTTCTTTGTTCATGTTAATTCCTCGCAGACAAGGAGCACTGATATTGATGGTGTATTTGACCATCTTGACCTTGATAGTGATGATGACGGAATTCCAGATAATATAGAAGCACAATCAACTTCTGGTTATCAAACTCCAAGCGGTACAGTTAATACATCTGGACCAGAAATTGGATTATGGGACAATTATGGAACTGGTTTAACAACTGAAAATACTGATAACTCGGACCTAGATGATTATATAGATACAGATTCTGATAACGATGGTATTCCTGACATTCAAGAAAATGGAATGGCAAATGCTATTTCAGGTACAGATACAGACAATGATGGTTTAGACGATATTTTTGAAGGTGCTAATACTAATGACCCCACAGATGTTAACGACGAAATTAATAACCCTTCTTCCTCGATTCTACCAGATTCAGATGCAGATCTTTTGTTAGGTGGGGACCTGGATTATCGTGATAACATTGATGTCTTTTTTCCTTCAGCCGCCTTTAATTTTGATGGTCTTGATGATTACGTAGAAGTACCCATCTCTGTATTAAATTCATTAGATACGTTTACATTGAGCTTTTGGATAAAACCAGAATCCCTACCTACTGGAAATACATTTGACAGACGTTTTGTTATTGGCCAAAAGGATATGTTCGAAATTGAATTAAGTGGTCAGGATAATGATCCACATATTTTTACGCGTCACTCATATGGTACAGGCCCTTCATCTGGTGGTATTGGTGTTGTAATAAATGATACCAATTGGATGCATTATACAGTAACTGTCAATTATATTAGCGAAAGAATTAGCATTTACATTAATGGTGATTTAGTAGGTTCTACAGGTATGGGAGGACCGCGTCTTACAAATACAAATCCATTTAGAATCGGTTCAAGAGCTGATACACAACCAACAGTTGGCGACAATTTTAATGGATGGATTGATGAAGTTCGCATTTTTGACACCCTTCTTACTACAGACCAAATTAAACGTATGGTCTTTCAAGAAATTGAAAATAATGCTGGTAATGTGCATGGTAGTATTATAGATAAAGATATTATCGATATCCAGAATAATCAAAAAATTCCATGGAATAATCTTGTTGGGTATTATCCAGTAACAAATATTACGAATTCTAAAGTAAAGGACGAATCAGTAAATAACAATACGGCCATATTATACAATATGAATTCCCTTTTACCGCAAACCGCTCCAATGCCTTTTGAAACAGTTTCAGATGGTGACTGGAGTCAAGAAAGCACATGGCTTCATGGCGACGTTTGGGATATTGAAAACTTTGAAGAATTATTTACAGAATTATATCAAGAATCTCCAGAACCTTGGAGCATTGTACATATAAAAAATAACATTACAACTTCAACAGAAAGAGAAGCACTAGGTATGATCATCGATGAAAATAGATCTCTTACAACGATTGGAGATGTTGAAATCAAAAATAACTGGCACCTACAACTGGATGGCACCCTTGATCTGCAAGATGATTCACAACTCATACAGACAGAAAACAGTGACCTGGTCACCTCTGCAGATGGTAAAATATTGCGTCGCCAAGAAGGTAACAGTAACTCCTATTGGTATAACTATTGGGCCTCTCCAGTGGGTAATACGGCTGCAACTAGCCTGTCCAACAATAACGGTTCTGCCAACAACACCAACAATACACCCTTTAACTTAAGCATGTTGAAAGAAGGTAATGGCGATGCCGTAACCTTTACCTCTGCCTTTAACAACACTGGAGATATCAGCACACGCTGGCTCTATACCTTCCAGAACGGTCTTACCTATTGGAACTGGGTAGCCATCGATGAAAATGCTGCCATTACCCCTGGTTTTGGATATACTCAAAAAGGTACTGGTAACTCTGGTAGTGAACAACAATATATCTTTGAGGGGAAACCAAACAATGGAACCATACTTCTCGCTGCTGACGATGTTGATGGCGATTCTGGTAACGAGAGTGAACAGGACGTTACCATGACCACAAGTCTAATCGGGAACCCATACCCTTCTGCCCTGGATGCCAGACAATTTATCA
>NZ_JBATLB010000106.1:0-38352 GCF_049669965.1 Muriicola sp.
CCATCGTATGGGCCAGGCCTACACTTTCGAGGGCTTCCAGTACCAAGGGTGTAGTATCGGTAATATTGCCTAGCTTTTCTTTATGCCTTCGCATCGGAAATTCCAGATTTTCGCGCACTGTCATGGAATCGTACAACGCACTCCCCTGAAATAAAAACCCGATCTCTGAACGAAGTACATCCAAGGTCTCTCGATCTAGTGATTTAATTTCCTTTCCCATAACAGAAATGTAACCACTATCGGGTTGCATTAAGCCCACTAAACATTTAATCATTACAGATTTTCCCGAGCCAGACTTGCCCATGATCACAAGGTTTTCCCCCTTGTGGAGTTTCATGTTGAAGCCGTTGAGCACATGATTATCACCAAAACTCTTGTGAAGGTCTCGGATTTCCAGCATAATTTTCCTTGCCTCCGTCTTTTGTGCTGCTTGTACTATGTCCTTTTCTTTTTCCATTAGAGATCATAAAAAATATCCGAAATAAAAACTGCCACAAAATCAATAATAAACAGGAACATCGAGGTAAATACGACTGCCGTGTTGGCCGCAATACCGACCCCTGCTGTTCCTTTCTTGCTGTTGTAACCTTTAAAACAGCCTACTAGTCCAATGGCAAATCCGAAAAAAAATGATTTTGCTGTAGCTGGTATCAGATCGCCAAACGTTAAGGCATCGAAAACAGTATTGAAATAGAGTTGAAAGGAAACATTGCCTTTATAATACTCTACTAAAGCTGAGCCATAGAGTGCAACGGCATCACCAAGAATTACTAAAAGCGGCAGCATTAAAGTAGTTGCCAAAATACGGGTAACCACTAAATATTTAAAGGGATTAGTGCCGGAGACCTCCATGGCATCAATTTGTTCCGTAACCCGCATAGATCCCAGTTCAGCGCCAATACCCGAGGCGATACGTCCCGCACAAACCAAGGCCGTAATGACAGGTCCGAGTTCTCGGACAATTGAAATGCCCACCATATTGGGCATCATAGAAACGGCACCGAACTGTATCATTGTAGGACGGGATTGTAAATCTAGTACTAGTCCGATGATAAAACCTGTAACCAGGACCAGTGCGAGCGAACGGTTGCCCATTTGATAACACTGGCGTAAGAGTTCTTTGAACTCAAAGGGACGTTTAACAGCTTCCTTAAAAAAACGGCCCGCGAAAAAGGAAAGTTCTCCTATTTCAATCAGAAATTGACGTAATTTTTTCGGTAGATAGTATACCTGTGCCATTTTACGATTTTTGGAACCTGTCTAATCTCTAAATTAGCAAGTTTCGATGCGAATCGAAATGATATAGGTCATTTGTGAAGGTAGTGGGGTTTATTAATAGCAAATAAAAGCCCATATCAAAAGTAGGTCTGCTGATAACTTACTCTATGCCACCAATGGGATAATGAGGGAGGTTTTCATCGGATTCTTTCCTGAAATCTGGGGAGTAATAGAAAAAAAGGCGAAAGGTGTGGTTCAAATTGTATTCTCTGGCCGCGTACTGCTGCTGATATACCATCATATACCCATAATCTACTCTCAAATTCTTCCCTATCTGCTGATTAAACCCAAGAAAAAGCCGGTTCTGATCAAAAGTATTGTAAACGATCTCTTTTCCCGTATGAAACAAGATCTCATTAGAGATGGTTGGCCTGGGTAAGGTAGGTTTATTGAACACCTGCATGCTTGCAGACATAAGAAATCGGAATCTGTTTGAAAATCGAACACGGTCAACGGAGCCATCCGTGCTGTTTAGTACCTGGTGCCAGCGCTGTTCTGTACGGATTCGCTGTAAGAATGTAAGTTGTCCAAATACCGCGCGCCATAGGACCTGCTGGTAAATTCTTCGTTCCAGAGCATATTTTGTCCCAATATTAGTTTCAGTAGCGTTCCATAAGGCTGCAGTGCCTCCTACAAATGAAAACTGGTTGTTTACCCAATAGACACCACCCAATCGCAAAAAATAAAAATTGGGATCCTTAATGAAATTTTCCCTTCTTATATGTACGTCGCCAATTAACCCAAAATGCTGAGATAAGCGTACTGTGCTATTCAGGCTAGTCCAAAATTGGAATTGCTCAGTGGTTTGTCTCTCAATTCCTTCCTGTGCCTTAATAACGTATGAAAAAAATAGAAAGACGAGCAGAAAATTTAAGGTGTAATCTTTTTTCATAGAACGGCGAGCATTATAAAGCCCGGTTTTCCTGATAATATTCAATCAAATTGAAATTTTCTCAACTATTCCCTTCAGAATACCTGAAACATAAATAAATTTATTTATTAACACATAAAAAAAGACCACAAATAGTGGTCTTTTTTCGTAGCGAGAGGGAGACTTGAACTCCCGACCTCAGGGTTATGAATCCTGCGCTCTAACCACCTGAGCTACCTCGCCAAAGGTTTTGAAAGCGGCTGCAAATATAAAGTTTAATTTCCGCTACATCAAAATAAGGCTATCAAAAAATATTTATAGGAGATTATTTTTTTATCATATAGAAATATATATATTGTCCGAAGTTAAAAAATACCCCGAATGTCAGATAAAATTAAATTTGAAGTAGAATTTGTTATACAATCTTCACCGCAATTACTTTATCAATACCTTTCCACCCCTTCGGGACTTTCAGAATGGTTTGCAGATAATGTTAATTCCAGGGGAGAGATGTTTAATTTTATTTGGGACGGCTCGGAAGAGGAAGCTAAACTCCTGAAAAGAAAGAGCGATGAATTTATTCGCTTTGCCTGGGAGGATACTGAAGATGGCACTTATTTTGAAATGAAGATTATCGTAGATGAAATAACCAGCGATGTTTCATTGTTCATTACAGACTTTGCAGAAGAGGATGAAATAGAGGAGGCAAAAATGTTGTGGGAAAATCAGGTATCCAGCCTTAAACAGGTTCTGGGGTCCAAATAGAAATTCTTAAAGAAGCAGTATCTTTGGCCTTGAAATTTTCAAGGCTTTTTTATGATCAATTATGACGGGGAGTTACTGCAGGAATCATCTACTTACTTCAATGCCAACAATCGCGGATTTTCGCATGGAGACGCACTGCTAGAGAAGCTGCGAATCGCACCCAAAAAGATCTATTTCTGGGAAGATCATTACCTCCGTTTAATGGCCTCAATGCGCATTCTGCGAATGGAGATCCCTATGAATTTTACCATGGAATACTTAGAGGATCAACTCCTAAAAACAATACGGGAATCAGGGATGGAAGATTCTTCAGTATTAGTAAACCTGTATGTTTTTAGAAAAACACCTCAAAATGGGGCTGATCTTGAGAATGAAGTGTCTTTTCTTATTTCACCGCAGGTAGAAACGTCTGCTTTTTATATCAAAAATAACTCCTCTTACAGACTAGAGGTGTATAAAGATCATTTTATACAGGCCGGGATGATCTCAAATCTGTCTACCGTCAATGATCTTATAAATACCATCGGGAAAGTGTATGCCTCTGAAAATGGATATGACGACTGTATTGTTTTGAACGATCAGAAGAACGTGGTACAGACTCTGAGAGGGAATTTATTCCTGGTGAATCAAAATCATATTAAAACACCCCCCATTGCGGATGGTTGTGAGAATGGGATCTTGAGAAAAAAAATGATAGAGTTGCTGCGAAAAGTTCCTGATTATACCCTGGAGGAAGCATCTATCTCTCCTTTTGAAATCCAAAAGGCCGATGAACTATTTATTACGAATATAAAAGTGGGGATCCAATCGGTTACCCATTACAGAAAAGCAAGCTATAAATCAGTGGTAGCCGATGAAATCCTGGGGAAGTTAAATGCGCTGGCCCGACTTAGTTAAGGCTTGGATTTTCGGGAGCATTGGACCACAATAGATAGTCGCCTCCCAATTCCATCATTTTTTCTTTCCAAAAGGAGTTAGAGGATTTCTCGATGATCTCACTTTCGGAATGATTTTTTACAACGATCCATGATTTAGAATCTAGTTCCTGGTCTAATTGAAGAGAGGACCAGCCAGAGTAACCCAGGAAAAAGCGAATGTCTTTTGGGGTAATGATCCCTCTGTTGATAAGAGAAATGGTGGCATCAAAATCGCCTCCCCAGAAAATGCCATCTGAGATCTCTACACTTTCATTAATTAAATGAGGTACTTTGTGAATGAAGTATAAATTATCCTGTTCCACCGGCCCACCATTAAAAACAGGGAATGGGACGAGTATTTCGTTGACAAGATCGCTAATGTCATAGTCTAGAGGCTTATTCAGAATAAAACCCACTGAACCTTCTTCATTGTGCTCAGCGATCAACACTACAGACCTGTTAAAGGACACATCCCCTGTCAACGAGGGTTCAGCAATCAATAGCTTTCCTTTCTTAGGTTTAAGACTTGTCATTTGGGCACTTCCTTTTTTCTAAAATAGAATAAAACTACCTAACTACAAAAAAAATACACCTACAAAAAAAGCACTTCTTTATGGGAAGTGCTTTCAGTATATTATTTAGAACAAAAATTAGTTAACAGCGCCGCTCAAATCAGAACCTGCTTTGAATTTAACTACATTTTTTGCTTTAATATGGATGGTTTTTCCAGTAGAAGGGTTTCTTCCTTCTCTTGCGCTTCTTCTAGATACTGACCAAGATCCGAAACCAACTAAAGAAACACGGTTACCTTTTTTAAGAGATTTTTCAACATTCCCCAAGAAAGATTCCAAAGATTTTTTAGCGGCTGCTTTTGTGATGCCAGCGTCAGCTGCCATTGCATCGATTAATTCTGTTTTGTTCATAATTTAAGTAAATTAATTGTTGTTAAACATTTTAAAGCTCAAACAAATTTATACGGATTTGCCGTTAAGACAAGTAAAATCAAGGGAAATCGGGGTTTTTGTTGATAACTTGAAGGGTTTGTTGATAAAGTGGCATTTTTTTGATGAATTCTTTGAACCCAGTGTACACGGGACTTCAGAGAACATGCGCATTTTGTTCTAATTTCAATCCGTTTAAGACATCCTTTACCTCCATTTTTCGTTTCCCAGGGAGCTGAATTTCCTCTAGCCAGATATAACCTCCTGCCACTGCTACTTTAATACTCCTTTTGTCTCCTACAATCTTTCCAAAGGGCAAGGTATGATCTTCCCTTGTATAAGCTGCTTTATACACCTTGAGATAGGAAGTCTCCTCATCATTTACCAGAGTGGTCCAGGCAACAGGGTAGGGGCTAAGTCCTCTGATCTGGTTATAGATCTCTTTAATTGGCCTGTTCCATTTGATCTGTCCATGTTCTTTGGACAGCTTAGGAGCTTCTTTGAGCACTTCACTGTGCTTTTGGCTCACAGTCTTTGCTTCATCTTTTTCTATACGTTGCACGGTATTGATGACAAGCTCTGCGCCTAGAATCATTAAAGTATCGTGCAGAGAACCAGCGGTATCCTGTTCTGTAATCGCACATTCGGTCTGAGAGATTATTGCTCCAGTGTCTATCTTCTCATCAATAAAGAATGTAGTAACCCCCGTTTTTTCCTCTCCATTGATAATGGCCCAGTTAATAGGCGCCGCACCGCGATAATCTGGCAACAATGAAGCATGTAAATTGAAAGTACCGTACTCAGGCATTTGCCAGACTACTTTAGGCAACATTCTAAAAGCCACTACTACTTGTAGGTTTGCCTTGAGTTCTGCGAGTTGAGTTAAAAAATCTGCGGCCTTTAAATTTGTAGGTTGTAGCACATTTAAACCCAGTGAAGAAGCGTATTCTTTAACGGCCGACTGCCTCATTGCCTGGCCTCTACCCGCAGGGCGGTCTGGAGCCGTGATGACACCAACTACTTCGTAATTGTGTTCTATCAGTGCTTTCAAACTGGCAACCGCAAAATCCGGGGTCCCCATAAAAACAATCCTCAGTGATCTCATTTGCTTACCGTGTATTCATTATTAGATGTGATAATGATCTTTCCTTCTTCCAAAAGAAATTGTAACTCCTGTAATATTACTTCCCTATCCTTTCCTAGGGATTCAATTAGTTTTAGAGAAGAAACAGATTGATTTGCCAGCAGATCAAGAATGTCCAAATCTAAACTCTTTAATTCGTTTGTGCTTCTTTTCTCCTTTCGCAGGCATACATCGCATTTACCACAAACGGGACTATATTTTTCGCCAAAATATGCCAATAGCTGTCTGGTTCTGCAAGTTGAAGTGTTTTCTCCGTAAGCAAGCATAGCTTCAATGTTGCTGATCTTAAGCTGATTTAATTCTCTGATCTTGTGCGAAAATACATTGATGGTCCTCTCATCTTCTCTTGGCACCAGAAAAGTAAGTTCCATATCCTGCTTCTCGTGTTGAAAGTCGATGATTCCATCCATTTCGGCTTTTTTGAGCGTTGTGAATACGGTACTTTCGGCCACTTCTGCTTTTTTAGCAATCAATACGGTATTGATTCTTGTTGGGTATTCGAAAACCCCGCCATAGGTCCTTAATAGCACTTGTAAAATAAAAGCTTCATTAGAATGTGCTTCCAAATAGGAAAAAAGAGCATTTTTGGAAGCCAGAAATTGCACCGTTGTTTTATGAGAGAAATTTTGGGAAAGGGCGATCACGGAATGCTGATCTAACAATCGCATCCCATTGTATACCAGCGAAGTGTTTAGTTCATAGGTGTCGCAAAAATGATTAAAATTAAATGGAAAGGTCTCTTCATCAAGATTGCCATATGGGATTCGAAAATAATTGTTCAGTTTACTGTAAAGGAGCTTCATAAAGGCAATATCGGGCAGCACTTTTATGAATTGATTTAACAATTGTTCTTTATCATGGGCACTCACAAGTAATACGGCTTCTGCACATGCTCCATTCCTTCCTGCCCTTCCAGCTTCCTGAAAATAGTTCTCGATGCTTTCTGGCATTTGGTAATGGATAACCCTTGCTACGTCGGGTTTATCTATCCCCATTCCAAAAGCGCTGGTGGCTACCATAATTTGTTTCTTATTTTGTAGCCAACTCTGTAACTTTTTTTGCTTTTCATCCCGGCTCATTCCTCCATGAAAATAACTGGCGCTGATTCCTTTTTGACTCAGAAGCAGTGCCAACTCTTCAGATTTTCGCCTGCTCCTCACATATACAATACCACTTGCACCGTCTGCCTGACACATTTGCACAAGTCGTTGGTTCTTATTTTCCTGATAGGATACGCTATAAATAAGGTTTTCCCTGTAAAATGAATCTTTAACCAGAAGGGGTGCTCTAAGCTGCAGATTAGCCATGATATCTTTTGAAACCCTATCAGTGGCGGTCGCTGTCAAGGCAATGAAGGGCACTTCGGGGTGAAGTTCCCTCAGAATGGAACATTTTAAATAAGCGGGTCTGAAGTCTATGCCCCATTGAGAGATACAATGAGCTTCATCGATGGCAATAAGTTGCACATTCATCTGGCCGATCCTTTCCTGAACAATTTCCTGCTGCAGCCGTTCCGGGGATAAATACAAGAATTTGTAACCTCCATATAAACAGTTATCCAACAAGTTATTGGTTTCCTCAAAGGAGATTCCACCCGTTAGTGCCACTGCTTTTATGCCGCGTTGTTTCAATTGACTCACCTGGTCATTAATAAGGGCGATCAGGGGAGAGACCACCACGCAGATTCCATCGGTTACAAGGGCCGGAACCTGATAGCAAACAGATTTCCCGCCTCCAGTGGGGAGGAGGGCCAAAACATCCTTGCCATGTAGCACAGCCTCAATGATGTGTTTCTGTGACCCTCTGAACGAATCAAAGCCCCAGAACCTTTTTAGTATATTTTCGGGTGTCTCTTTCACAAAATCTCAGCAACCTTCGTTATTATATACGCTGTGCGCTCTTCCACACTTCCTTTGGGAACTATGAGGGCGGGATATTTAAATTCTTCATACATGGCCAGAAGTTCATTGTGAATGTCCTTTGCTTCCTGAAAAGTTTCCATTCGCTCTTCATCTGTCGCATATATTGCTTCCCAGGGTGGCAAAACAATCACATTATCATACCTGTGATCCCGGCATAAGGCGATGAAATCTTCCGGATAGGGCTGATCAAAATAACGCATGTACGCAAGAACGTCTGGAATTCCTCTATCGTAAAAAACAACTTTATGACGCAGCTTGTTACCCTCCTTAAAATGGGTAAGCCTGGCTTTTAATATATGCTGATTGAATGTAAAAGGATCCTGTACAAAGGCCAAAGGGTTGGTAACAAAGCTAGAAGGATCTCCCTGCTTTTTGGCTTCCAGGGTTAAATCCCGTATTACTTCATGAAAACAGAAATAACCTTTTTCTTCCAGCTTTTTTATCACCGAAGTCTTTCCTGTACCGGGACCACCCGTAATTACGATTCGTTTTGGCATTCTATCAATGTACTTGTAACACAAAAGTAAACAATACCCACATGGCTAAGAAATAAGTTGATTCCCTTTATATTTGTAAAAAGAAATTGCATGAATAAAGACAGTACAGATGAATTTTACTTGCGGTTAAAGGAAGAATTGTTACGAACAACGTCCTGGCCTTCTGATTACTTATATAAGTTTATAGTGCCTACAGATATGGCAAAGATCAAAGCAATACAGAATATTTTCGATAATTCAGGGGCCGTTATAGAGTCGAAAAAATCTAGCAAGGGAAAATATACCAGCCTCTCAGTAACGGTTAACCTGCCAGACCCGGAAGCCGTGATAGGCTATTATAAGGAAGTGGCCAAGGTAGAGGGGGTAATCTCCCTTTAAAATAGTTATTCTCCTATAATTTTCTTAATTTGCGTGCGTTAAGTAGTTACTTCCAAGCACATACAACAACTGTAAATAAATCACTTTGAATTTAGTAGAAAACCTAGAATACAATACTGAGCGCTCACAGCTCATTATTCCCGAATACGGTCGTCATTTTCAAAAAATGGTAGACTATGCTGTATCCATTGCAGATAGAGAAGAGCGTAATAAGGTTGCGCAATCTATCATATCCGTAATGGGTAACTTACAACCTCATTTAAGAGATGTACCAGATTTTCAGCATAAATTATGGGACCAATTGTTTATCATGTCCGATTTTAAATTGGATGTAGATTCTCCTTTTCCTATTACCAGTAAGGAATTACTTCAGGCACGTCCCGAACCTTTGGAATATCCACAGAACTTCCCAAAATATCGCTTTTACGGGAACAACATCAAGCGGATGATCGATGTGGCCATAAAATGGGAAAAAGGCGATAAGCGAGACGGACTGGAATACGCCATCGCCAACCACATGAAGAAGTGTTATTTGAATTGGAATAAGGACACGGTAGACGATAAGGCTATTTTTAAACACTTATTCGAATTGAGCGATGGACAAATTGATCTTGCTTCGGATGGTGAAAACCTTACAGACAGTGGGCAATTTCTAAAACAGCGGGTCACCAAGACCAGCAGGCCAAGCAGCTCCAACAAAAAAGGAGGACGCAGTAATAATAGGGGAAAGAAACGCTATTAATCTTCTGAAGGGTAGATGGGTACATTTCAAATAGAAGGCGGTCACAAACTACACGGTGAGATTACGCCACAAGGTGCAAAAAATGAAGCTCTGCAAATCCTTTGCGCAGTTTTATTAACTGCAGATAAAGTTACCATTCACAACATACCGGATATTGTTGATGTCAACAAACTGATAAAGCTTCTTGAAGATCTGGGGGTAAAGATCCAGAAAAAAGGGAAGGGTTCGTATACCTTTATGGCCGATGATGTGAATATGGATTATTTGTTATCTGATCAGTTTAAGCACGATGGCAGAGGTTTAAGAGGTTCCATTATGTTAGTAGGGCCATTACTTGCTAGGTTTGGAAAAGGTTATATCCCAAAACCAGGAGGCGACAAAATAGGACGCAGAAGGCTCGATACTCATTTCGAAGGCTTTATAAAACTTGGAGCCAGTTTCAGATATAATAAAGAAGAGCATTTCTACGGGGTTGAGGCAAAAAAACTCAAAGGGACCTATATGTTGTTAGATGAGGCCTCTGTTACCGGAACGGCCAACATCGTAATGGCATCAGTGCTCGCCGAAGGAACCACAACCATATACAATGCTGCATGTGAACCATACCTGCAACAACTTTGTAAGATGTTAAACAGGATGGGCGCCAAGATCAGTGGCATTGGCTCTAACTTATTGGTAATTGAAGGTGTTGCCCAACTTAAAGGCACCGAACATACCATGCTGCCAGACATGATAGAGATAGGTAGCTGGATAGGGCTTGCTGCCATGACTAAAAGTGAGTTGACCATTAAGAACGTTAGTTGGGAAAACCTGGGACAAATCCCCACGGTTTTTAGAAAATTAGGAATCACTCTGGAAAGGAAAGGCGACGATATATTTATCCCGGCACATACAAACGGTTATAAGATTCATAATTACATAGACGGATCTATTCTGACCATTTCAGACGCACCCTGGCCAGGTTTAACACCAGATCTTCTGAGTATCATCCTGGTTATTTCCACACAGGCGAAAGGTGAAGTGCTGATCCATCAGAAAATGTTTGAAAGCCGATTATTCTTTGTAGATAAACTCATAGATATGGGTGCAAAGATCATTCTTTGTGACCCGCACAGGGCAACGGTTATAGGGCACGATTTCAAATCGACCTTAAAATCGACCGTTATGGTGTCGCCAGACATCCGGGCAGGTGTCTCTCTCTTAATTGCTGCCTTATCTGCCAAAGGAACTTCTACGATTCATAATATTGAACAGATAGACCGGGGATACGAAAATATAGATACCCGTTTACAAGCAATAGGGGCAAAGATCACCAGGGTTTAACAGATTATACAATAACACACCGGCGTGGCAACAGATTATTCTAAAATCCCACTTATTAATAAGACGGAGGGTAGCCAAAAAAGATTTGAGCTTCATTTTGAAGGACAAATTGCCTACACCGAATACCTGCTCAACAAACTCGGGGTAATTTATTTGACCCATACCGAAGTTCCTGTTGCCCTGGAAGGGAAAGGGGTAGGAAGTGCACTCATTCAGAAAGTACTACATCATATCAGGGAGGAAGGACTTAAAATGGCACCTTTGTGTCCTTTTGTGGCCGTGTATTTAAAACGTCATCCCAACGAAGCCAAAGACTTGCTTGCCCCAGGCTTTCATATTGCTCAATAGGGCTGCTGAATCAACACATTCCATATAAAAAGGGCGGTCCAGACCACCGTTCTCCCCCAATTATAAGTTACCAATTGAGAGAGTGTCTTTTCAGAGTAGGAATTGGCTGAGATCTCTTTATGCCTAGGCACAAAAACCGTGAAGGTGAGCAGCCAGGCAATCAATACAAGGGTGAAGGACCCAATACTATAAACGGTCTTTTCTTGCTGCAAGAGGGAGCCGTAAAGCATCAATTGGCCCAGCATAAGCGGCAGGACGATAAAGGTAATGCGCGGGGTATATTTTTTATGCCAACCAACTAAACCTTCTTTCTGAAAGTGTAAAAAGCTGGGGTAAATCACCAGTTGTACGAGCCATATCAGTACAAGCAGGCCAAAATCTAAGAGTAGTCTTAAAGAATCTTCGTTCATTTATTTCTCAACCAGAGTGCCATCGGGATATTTAGCAAAACGGCCCTTGTTACGTTCATGCACATTATCCGGATAAGGCCAGGGCCATCCTCCAAACTGTGTAAGTCTGTATTCTTGCATGGCTTGTTCTATTTCTTGGTCTGTATTCATCACAAAAGGACCATATTTTGCAACCGGTTCCTCAATAGGTTTGCCCTGTAGCAGTAAAAAGTGAGCTGGTTCCAGACCATTGTTGGTTAGCAGAACTTCATTGCTATTTAATACTATGCCATTATTGGGCGCTATTCTGGTGCTATCGATCACACAGGATTCGCCTTCATAAAAATAAAGCGTTCTGTTGATTACCTCAGGGATAGAAGGGAAAGTGAAGCTGGCACCCGGCTCAAGATGAAGGTTCCAAATAGCCACCATATTTTCTTTAGACGCCGCCCATGAATCGGGAGCGGGGGTAGGTGCCGGGATATTGTTGTAATCTCCTGTGATAATTTTAAGGGATACCCCGTCTTTCTTCTGAAACGGGATGTCTTCATGCCATAGCATTTTAAAATGGGGGTCTGCCATCTTAGAAGCTTTTGGCAGATTTAGCCATATCTGAAAGAGTTCGAGAGGATTATCTTTTTCTTTTTCCAGTAATGGAAACATTTCGGAGTGTTGCACCCCTCTCCCAGCCGTCATCCATTGTACATCACCTTGCCCAAAACGACCTGCTGCGCCTAACGAATCTGAATGATCACAAAACCCTTTATTGACAATAGTAATGGTTTCAAAGCCCCGGTGAGGATGATAGGGAAATCCTGGTACGGTATGCCCGTGATACATGCGCCATCCCTGAGCATTCGGAGCAAAATCGTTCCCAAGTGAACGGCCCTCCAAAGAGGCTACCGGCCCCATTTCATCATTCCCTTTGGGATAATGGTCCAGATGATACACACAAAATAAAAAAGGATCTTCGGTTTCCCAGGGAAATCCAAGGGGCACTATCTTCTTAATGGAAACGGACATATAAGCTAATTTAGAGTCAAAAATAAGAATTGCTGTCCTCTCTATGTCTTATAGATATGTTAACGCCTAAGTTTAAGGAAACAATCTATTTACTTCCCAGCATCGTTAATCTCAATCCAATTCCCTTCAGGATCCAGAAGATATATCTGCCTAACTCCATCTGCCCTGTCGGTTATAGCCCCTTTGGTTCCGGACCAGTCCCAGAAAGAGATGTCAATTTTGTCAAGATGGGTGATAAACGTCTTCAGATCATCAATAGAGAGGCATAGGTGAGTGCTTTTGCTTTTTTCCTCAGGTACCCTTTCTTTCTGAATTAAGTGCAACTGAGATCTACCATCGATCGTAAACCACCGAAATCCGTCTGCATTACCAGGATGAGGAATACCTTCTAAACCCAAAACTTTCTGGTAGTAATCCCCTGTTGTAGAAAGGTCTTTCACAATCATTGAATAATGGTCTATTTCAAAGGAAAAGGATTGGGAAATACCAGTAAAACTAACGCCGAGAAAAAAAAGTAGTAGGGTGAAAGATTGGATACGCCTTTTTAAATTCATAAGATAGATTATTTAGTGTTTGTACTATAAGAGACAAAAGCAAATTCCTTGCTGTCTGGTGACCAGGAAGGGACGTTGATAGTGCCCTGCCCTCCAACAAAAGAGATCAGTGTTTTAATGGTATTATTGGTAAGATCGTATAAACGAAGGGTTACCTGCTTTAAGGCAGGATGCGATTCGCCCTGATCTTCCAAATAGGATAAAAAAACCAGGAATTTTCGGTCTGGTGAAGGATGTGGAAACCAGTTAGAATAGGCATCGTTTGTTAATTGTTCCTTTTTGGTCCCATCTGGTTTCATTCTCCATAATTCCATAACACCAGATTGAAAGGAATTATAGTAAATATATTTTCCATCCGGGCTGTATTCTGGTCCATCATCCAATCCTGGGGCGTTTGTTAATTGAACTTCAGTGCTGTCATTCAGCGCAATTTGATAGATATCAAAATCACCATTTCGCATGGCTGTATAGACGAGGTTTTTACTATCAGGGGACCAACCATGCCAGTAGGAGGGCATTTTTTTCGTCACTAGTTTTGGTACCCCACCGTGGACGGGTAAAACATAGATCCGTGAAGTTCCTCCTGCGGCATTTTCGACAAGATCGTTATTGCTTATAGCCAACAAGGAACCGTCTGGCGAAATACCGTGGTCATTGTTACACCGATTGGCAAAACCGGTAGGGATGAGCTCTTTAAACTTCCCATCTGCTGCCACTTTGTACAACAATCCACCTTGATTAATTATAAAATAGCTGCCATCCGCACTCCAGTTTGGCGCTTCGAAATGTTCCATTTCTTCCCAAATAAGACTTCTAGTGTTTGTGGTAATATTAAAAGTCTCTAGTCTGGAAATCATGGTTTCATTTTGTGAATAACCCCATACAACAGAGGAGATGAACAGTATGCCTAAGCAGAATATCCTCATAGTTAGGGTTATTTTGAAGTTTATTTCCCTGATTTAAATGCGAAGAAAGTTATGCGTCCTTGAAGCCAGCGGCCCTGTGACTGCCATCGCAATAAGGCTTGTTGTCTGATGCGCCGCAACGACAAAAGGCTGTGGGTTTCGATTTTGTTTCTTTAGAACCATCGGCCAAAGTGACCTCTAATTCTCCATGGACCATTAATGGACCGTTTGGCAATACCTCTACTTTATTACTCATATGTTTATTCGATTTAAATTTTTCAGTGAATCCTTCCCCAAGGCTATATGACAGGGCACCAGAAGGACACAGATCAATCTGCTCCTTAAGCTCTTTTGCCGAGGCATTATCCGGAATGATCCAGGGTTTTTCCTTGGGTTTATATACATTTGGGAGTGTTTTTACACAAACCTCAGAGTGAATGCATTTTCTGGGCTTCCATACTACTGTGATGCCCTCTGAAGCATACTCTTTCCTGATCTCGTTATCAGCCATTTTACTTTTCTTTTTGTAATAATGCTTCTATTTTTTTCTGAACTTTGTCCGCTTCTGCGTACTTGGCGTCCCCGGCACTTCGGTTTATCTTTGAAAGATCGAAGGCCTCCTTCATGAGAGCCCTGTACTGATTCTCTAATTTTTCTAAAGGTGATTTTTTGTTAAATAATCCAAACATAGCATTTTTTTTAGTTGTTACCTATTGGCGGAGGACCTTCTGGGATGATGGCCTCGTACGTTTCATTTCCTTTGCGTTCTATATATTCTGCTTTTACTTTTTCCACTAATTTGGGGTTTTCAAAAAGATCGGCCATGGTCATCCCCAGGGCTTTGGCAGCCTGGAGCATTCCTTTGTGTCCAATGCTCATGCCACCACACGCCACTACGGCCCATGAATGCCAGGGAGTATCTTTTGGGGCTACCGTAACCCCCAGATTTATATTGGGTACGTTCCAACTTACATCCCCAACATCCGTGGACCCTCCACCTGGATTCTCTTTGGTTTCTTTAAGGGGGGTAATACCACTATCCATGCCCACTTGTGGCTTTCCTGTTTCTTCCTGAATCTTACGCCCAAAGGCCATTTCTTCATCGGAATAGGGGATAGGACCCAGAAGTTCAAGATTTCGTTGCATGATCTCCCCGCCCGCTCTGTTAACCAACACTTCATAGATCCCGGATATCAATGAAATCTTATAGTCTACATTGGCCATTATGGCAGCCCCTTCTGCCATGGCCATTACGCGTTCATAAACCGGCATCATCCCACTTCTTTTAGTGTCTCGAACCCGTACCCAAAGCCTGGAATAATCTGGTACTACGTTTACTACTTGTCCGCCATCCTGTATATGATAATGTATCCTAACAGTGGGTTTTATATGCTCCCGGTAATAGTTTATACCCGTGGTATAGAGCTCTAAAGCGTCGGAAGCACTGCGGCCGTTCCAGGGATCTGCGGAGGCATGGGCAGCCTGACCGAAAAATTCAACTTTAAAGTCGACCAGCGCCAAAGTACTTTGAACATCTGCTTCTGTGTTTGCGCTAGGGTGCCAACTAAGGTTCACATCCACATCATCCCAGAGCCCGGCTTTCACCATCCAGATCTTACCAAAGAATTTTTCTTCCGCCGGTGTTCCGAAAAATTTTACAGTGCCCTTTAATTTTCCTGCCTCGATCAATTCTTTTACTGCTACAGCCGCTCCAAGGCTGGCCGTTCCGAATAGATTATGACCACATCCATGACCTGCAGCCCCTTCATTCAAAGGCGATTTTGTAGGCTGGGCTTTTTGAGAAATACCTGGAAGTGCATCGTATTCTCCCAACACACTAATAACCGGTTTACCGGAGCCATAAGTGGCCACAAAAGCCGTAGGCATGCCGGCAACTCCTCTTTCTACAGTAAACCCATTGGCTTCGGCATAATCTGCCAAAATCCTGGAAGAATCGTCCTCCTGGAAGGCTGTTTCGGCCTGTGCCCAAATAGAATCACTGATTTGAATTAATTTCGATTGATGTTGTTCAATAGAGGCAATAACCGCCTTTTTACTGTTGGTCATTTTCTGACCGCTTAATGGTATACAAACTAACAGGAGTCCTAGGAGTAATAGTTTATTCATGGGTAGTTATTTAATTTAGGTGATATTTACTTTTCATATGCACACAAGAAGCTGTCTTAACTTCTTTTAAAACACTTAAATCCACAAGATGTTGGGAGGCCAGGCAATCCCTTCTTTTATGTTCATCCTGAATGCCGGAAAGGAAATTCTGAACAGATTGAGTATTGGGTAACGTTTGATTGACAGACATATAATCTATTGGGTTCTTAAATATACTAAAAAAAGAGGTGTTTGAACTATTTAGGATTTACCTGTTATTTTAGATACTAAAGCACCTAGGACAAGGCTGCTTTATAAGTAGAAAGGCATCTTTCTCTGGCTTCTTTGTGATCAACAATTTTGGCTACATAGTTTTCACTGTCAAATTCCGGGACCCATTTTTTAATATAGATTCTGTCTTTATCAAATTTATCAACCTGTGTCATAGGGTTGAATATCCTGAAATAAGGCGCCGCATCTACACCGCTTCCGGCCGCCCACTGCCAGTTGCCTACATTGCTGCTCAATTCATAATCCAGGAGTTTTTCTGCAAAATAGGCTTCTCCCCAACGCCAGTCTATCAACAGATGTTTACAAAGGAAACTGGCCACCAACATACGTACCCTGTTGTGCATATACCCTGTTGCATTTAGTTCGCGCATTCCTGCATCTACCAGTGCATAGCCCGTTTCTCCTTTTTTCCAGCTTTCAAATTCCTTTTCGTTGTTTCTCCATTCAATCCTATCGTATTTCTTCCTAAAGGCTTCCTGGGTGGTGTGAGGGAAATGCCAAAGGATCTGCGTAAAGAATTCGCGCCATATTAACTCATTCCAGAATGTCTCATTTTTTTCAGCAACGGCTTTTTGGACCATTTTGCGAATAGATACCGTTCCAAATCTCAAATGAGGCCCCAAATGGGAGGTACCTTCTTTGGCGGGATAATTACGGGTTTTTTCATAGTTCTGTATCAGGCTTGCTGAAACGTCGTAATCGGGTATTTCGATACTGGAGGGTTTAAAACCCATATCTGATAAATCCAAATCAGGATATGAGAAATCTGTGAACAAATTATTTAATGAAACCGCTTCCTCTTTGGTCTGCAAGGGCTTTGTTTTATTAAAATGTTCCTTCCAGCGTTTCATATAAGGAGTATAGACAACATAAGGGTCCCCATCTTCTTTGACCACCTCATCCTTTTCAAAGATCACCTGATCTTTACAAGTTTGAAAGTCGATCCCCTTTGCTTTAAAAAAATCATGTAGGACATTATCACGTTCAGTCGCATAAGGTTCATAGTCTGTATTGGTGTAGACCGCTTGCAGATCAAAGTTTTTGTTAAGTCTTTTAAACACCTCCAGCGGTTCGTCATAATAGAGAGCTATAGAACCATCAGTTTCATCCTCCAAACGTTTTTTGATTTTCTGCAGCGTTCTAAAAATGAATGAAACTCGTGCGTCATCCTTTGGTAATTCGTTTAGAATATTGCGGTCGAAGATAAATACGGGTAATACCGGAACGTCTCCTTTTAAGGCTTTGTTGAGCGCGGTATTATCTTCTAGTCTAAGATCGCGTCGAAACCAAAAAACAGAAACTTTTTTCATTTTAGGAGATATTTAAGGTAGACATTCCTCCGTCTACTCCTAAAACCTGTCCTGTCATCCAGCCACTTTCATCTTTCAGGAGAAAAACTGCCATTTGAGCAATGTCCTGAGCGGTACCAACACGTTTTAATGGATGCCTTTCTGCCATCATTTCTTTTTTTCTGTCATTGTTTAGAAGACGGGAGGCAAGTGGGGTGTCTACCAAGGAAGGCGCAATGACATTTACTCGGATCTTAGGGGTACACTCTGCTGCCAGAGCCTTAGAAAATCCTTCAATCGCTCCTTTGGCTGCAGAAACACTTGTGTGGAAGGGCATCCCAACCGCAACGGCCACTGTGCTGAAAAACACCATAGAAGAATTTTCGGCCATTCTTGGCAAGACTTGCTTTACCACCTTGACCAAATTAAAAAAGTTTATTTCCATATCTGCCCTAAAGGCATCCATGTCTAACATTTTAATGGGTTTTAGATTGATACTTCCCGGACAGTATACAAAACCGTGTAAATCTTCAGGGAGCTGGGAGAGGTTGAGCTCATCTTTTGAAACATCGAAGGGAATATGTGTAATAGGGAAAGCCCCTATTTCATCGGCAGTTCTTGACGCAATAAATAGATTGTGCGAATCTTTTAACAGGCTTACTATTTCCAGACCTATTCCATGAGATCCGCCAATTAGGAGAATATTTTTTTTCATTCTTATATTTTTTTAATGACGAGCGAATTACGCTCTTTATGTAAGTGACCAAAAAGATTTTCCAGTGTTTCTTCCCTGAATTTAAAGATGGCCGTTAACTGCTTCTTTACCATCAATGGATGGGCCCATTGCCCTAAGATCCCGAAAGGTAATTTATAATCAATAATATCCTCCATTTCGATCCCACCTTCAGTTTCATTAATAAAGTGTTTATGATGCCATAAGACATAAGGGCCAAAGCGCTGTTCGTCTACAAAGTAGGACCCCTCTTTTACATGGGTTATTTCCGTAACCCATTTTGTGGAATAGCCCGGAAAAGGATGCACCTTGTACTGAATAATTTGACCAGAAAACATAGGCCTATCTGCTCCTACTAAGATCTCAAAACCCATAGCAGGAGGGGTGATAACCTTTAAATTGGCCGGATCTGAAAGAAATTCCCAGGCTTTCTGCCTGGAAATTGGAAGTGCCTGTTTTGCCGTAAGGCGATACATGCTCATATCAGTATATTTTAACAAAATTAGGAGTAATTATGTTTAATAAAAAATATAAATTGTTAAACAAATAGTAAAGTTATCACCTTAAATCTAGGAGAAGGACAACTGCTCAGGGAGTATATAACCTAGGAGTACAGTCTTTTGAAATTTTCTATTTACTCTATATTTTTATCGTTAGTTTTGTTAAAACTTAAAACCCAATAAATAATGAAAAAACTACTGATTCTAGCGATTGCTTTTATAGCGTCCTCATCCTTACAGGCGCAAATACAAGCGCCGCAGCCAAGCCCTTTCTCAACAGTTATGCAACGCGTTGGTTTAACCGATGTTACTGTTGAATATTCACGCCCATCGATGCGCGGAAGAACTATATTCGGCAACCTGGTCCCTTATGATAAGATCTGGAGAACAGGAGCCAATGCCAGGACTAAGATTACATTCAGTACGGACGTCACTGTTGGTGATGGTTCTTTAAAAGCCGGATCGTATGCCATCTTTACAAAGCCAAATGCTTCTTATTGGGATGTTTACTTTTATACCGATACTGCAGGAGGTGGAACACCACAAGAGTGGGATGAAAGCAAGGTTGCTGCACAAATCCGGGTGAATACTATGTCTATGGAAGCTATGGAGATGCCGGTGGAGACCTTTACCATTACTTTTGATGATGTTCACAACAGCGGAGCTACAATAGGTATGATGTGGGAAAAAATCTACGTAGGTGTTCCCTTTATGGTACCTTCCAAGGAGATGACCGTACAAAGTATTGAGGCCGTGATGGCCGGTCCTTCTGCCAATGATTATTTCTCTGCTGCTACTTTTTACTTAGATGAAGGTATGGACCTTCAAAAAGCAAAACAATGGATAGACAAAGCTGTTTCCATGAACGAAAATGCTTTTTGGATGATGCGGGCACAGTCGTTGATCTATGCCAAAATGGGAGATAAAAAAGGTGCTATCGAAGCGGCGAAAAGATCTTTGGCTTCTGCCAAAGCTGCCAACAACGCGGATTACGTAAAAATGAATGAAGATTCCCTGAAAGAGTGGGGGGGCATGTAGGCCTTTTTAACCTAATAAAATCTAAAACCCTTGCTACAGCAGGGGTTTTTTATGTTTCGATGGGTGGGTTCTTAAGTATGCGGTCAAAACCCTCAAGTACCATTGCAAAAATAATCACCAGGGTACACCCAAAGGCATTGAGCCACAGATAAGACATCCAATCTAATTGATAACCTACAATGACAATGATCTGGGTTATGATGGCTGCCACAAATACTGCATTGCCCTTTACAAACTTAAAAAAGAAAGCCAGTAAAAAGATTCCAAGTACGTTCCCGTAAAAAATAGAGCCAATGATATTCACCAACTGAATTAAATTGTCGAAAAGGTCTGCAACGCAAGCTATGAGTATGGCGATTATTCCCCAGAGTAAGGTAAAGGCCTTAGACACCCTTACATAGTGCTGTTGCGTAAATTCACCCTTTTTATTTCGTTTGTAAAGATCCAGGGCACTGATGGTACCCAGGGCATTTAACTCGGATGCCGTAGAAGACATAGCCGCGGAGAGGATCACCGCCAAAAGCAAACCAATCAGCCCTTTGGGTAGATTATTAAGGATAAAATGAATAAAAACATAATCCTTGTCATTGGTTTGCACTAAAGAATCTGCCTGAGAGATCAGTAGTTTAGCTTTTTCCCTGTTTACCTTTTCTTTTTGGTTTACAGCCAGGATATGTTGTTTGGCCTCCATGGTAGCGGCATATTCCTTTAATTTCAATGCCCCGTAAAACTCATCCTGCGCCATTGTTTTTTCCAGCTCTATTTCCTTGTGCCGCTCCTCCAGTTCTTGGTAGTCTTCGGCGTATTCCGAATTTTCGACGGCTATCCTGGCTGCAGGATTAAAATTGATAGGGGATGGATTGTATTGATAAAAGACAAAGACCATGATCCCAACCAATAAAATAAAGAACTGCATCGGGATCTTGAATATGCCATTAAAAATAAGCCCAAGTTGCATTTCCCGCACCGATTTACCCGAGAGATAACGTTGTACCTGACTTTGATCTGTCCCAAAATAGGCGAGGGCCAAAAAGAAGCCACCGGTGATTCCACTCCAAAAAGTATATCTGCTGGAGGTATTTAAATCGAAGTCGAGTATGTTTAATTTTTCACTTGCTCCCGCTACTTTTAAGGCATTGCTAAAGGAAATTTCTGGGGGAAGTGCGCCAAGGATAAAAAAGAACGCCACGAACATTCCTGTCATGATAATGATCATCTGTTGCTTTTGGGTAACACTTACTGCTTTGGTACCTCCAGAGACCGTGTAGATGATTACCAGGATTCCAATGATGATGTTCAGGGTGAGCAGGTCCCATCCCAGGACCGCCGATAAAATAATAGAAGGCGCATATATGGTGATCCCGGCAGCCAGACCTCTTTGCACCAGAAATAGGATAGCCGCCAAAGATCTTGTTTTTAGGTCGAAGCGTTTTTCCAGGAATTCATAAGCCGTATACACCTTCAGCCTATGGTAGATAGGTACAAAGACTATACAGATCACTATCATTGCCAGGGGTAATCCAAAGTAGAATTGGACAAATCCCATACCATCGTGAAAGGCCTGTCCAGGGGTGGAGAGAAATGTAATGGCACTTGCCTGGGTAGCCATTACAGATAGGCCAATGGTCCACCATCGGGCTTCTTTTCCTCCTAGGACATAGTCGCTTACATTCTTACTGCCTTTTGTTTTCCAGACCCCATAGATAACAATGAACAATAGGGTGCCCGTAAGTATGAACCAGTCTAAATTGCCCATACCTTACGCGTTAGATATCATGATAAAATAAAAGGTAAGCACATAGAGAATATTCAGGATAAGGACCAACGAATATTCTTTTTTCCATGTTTTTTCGTCTTCCATTACTTTCCTTTTACCGGAATATCATTCGTTAGTTGCACTTTGTTTTGAGAAAGCATATTAGCAAAAAGTTTATATGCTCCGGAAACCCCAGCCGGTAATTCCCTGAAAAAACTGAGTCCGGTATAAATGTACGTTCCTTTTCCGTACGAGGCAATCAAAAGACTTCCTTCTTTAGGTGTTTCTCCAGGATCTGACATGGAGAGTAGTGGGGTAAAGGCAGCGTTCCATTGATCGGGGAAGTAAAGTCCGCGTTCCTGCACCCATCCTTCAAAATCACCGGAGGTAATCTTATTAGGAAAATTCATCATAGGATGCTGCTTGTCTATAATACTAACAGGCGCATTCTCATCCGTAACCCTGTCCCGGGAAACTTCCAGGGAATAAGGAGCTAAATTTTCAAAGTTTAGACCATTTCTCCCTGATGTATTGTACTGAACAATCAAATTCCCACCGTTTTTTACGTATTCCAACAGATAGGGTTGTTTAAACTTTAATTCATCCACTACATTGTAAGCTCTTATCCCTACCACTACTGCATCGTACTTGTCTAAAGAACCTTGTTGGATTTCAGCGGGGTCTATTCTGTTTACCGTGTAGCCTATTTGCTCCAGACTTTCCGGTACTTCATCACCTGCCCCCATAATATATCCTATATCCTGCCCCGCCTTTTCTATGTTTAAACGCACCACCTTGGTTTCGGCAGGCAGTAAAACAGATTGAGTGGGGATATGATCGTAGGCAATGGTCACCAATTCTTTTGATATTTCTTGTCCATCGATAGTTAATAAGGGTGAGATAACACCTTCGCTTTCCGTTTTGGGTGGCGTAACTACGAAAACTACGATTTGTTCATCCCCATTTTTAGAAATAGTGACTGGCTTTGTTGGGGTATCTACCGCCCAGCCGTTTGGCACTTTAAGTTGCAGACTACCCTGCAAATTTTCCTTCATGGCCCTTACGCGCACAGGGATCTCCTTAGGGGCTGCATCCGCAAAGATGAGCACCTTGTCCGGAATACTTGTGGTGGCAGCAGGAAGGATCTCAAACGGATTATACAATTCTCCTTTTTCTGGTTTGGAATAGCGGTAGACCAGTGGTCTGCTGATAGTGACAGGCTTACCATTGATCTCAAGTAAAAAATAGACCATAAAAGCGGGCGGAGTTTCGGGTTTGCCAATAAGGTTAAAGTCATTAACGGTATACATGCCCAAACTTCCTTTTTCCGCAAGCCAGTAAGGACTTGTAAATCCTTTAGTCTTAGGAACATTCAGCGAGAGTTCAAACGTCTCCTTACTATTATTTTTAAGAGTAATACTAGGATCAATTGTCAGCAATGTACCGATTGAAATTGATTTTAAATTGATTAAAGTATTACTTCGGTTAATGGCTTCAATATTAACATTTACAGTACTTCCTGGATTTGAATAAGGTGTTTCAGAAGATGCCTCCAGGTAAAGCCCTGTGATCGCGGTAATTAAATTTTCCAGTTCATTTAATTTGATCGACTTCCAGTGATCCTCCTCAACATTCTGGAGTAAGTTATAGGCTTTAACCAGGTCGTCCAGGTGAGATGAAGGATCCTTAAAATTGAACTCCTTCTCAACGGCGTTTAAGATTTCTCCAATCGCTGCTCCACCCTTGATACGAGACCAGGAAGTGTCTATCCCTTCAAAGAGGTTCGAAGGATCAATAACGGGCATATCGCCCTTTAATAATTCAATATATTCCTGTTCAGATCCCCTAAAGGTTGGTCTGCCAAATCCCTGGCATAAGTGTTGACTACTGGCAATAGAAGCAATCTCATTGTTAGAAATTCCCAGCATCGGATAATATACCCCAGTATCTAAATTTAGTAATCTGGATTTATCTGCCTTTTCAAAATTCTCCTGACTCCCATAAAACCACCAGGAAGTATTGAAAAATAAACGTTTAGGTTGCCAGAGGCTCAACGTTTGCAGCTGTTCTTTATAAGCATTGGCATTTCCGGCAAGGTCAAATGCCTCCTCACTTAAGATGGCAGAGGATGTATGATGCCCATGGGTAGATCCCGGAGTGCGGTGATCAAAGCGGTTAATTATAACGTCTGGTTTAAATGCTCTGATAAGGTGCACTACGTCGCCCAATACTTTTTCCTTATCCCAGATTCTAAGAGTTTCATCCGGATGCTTAGAGTACCCAAAATCGTTTGCACGGGTGAAAAACTGAATCCCGCCATCAACTCTTCGTGCGGCGAGTAGCTCCTCGGTGCGCAAAACACCTAATAGTTCTCTCAGTTCTGGCCCTATTAAATTTTGGCCTCCATCCCCCCGGGTAATTGAAAGATAGGCGGTACGGGCATGTACTTCATTAGACAGATAGGAGATCAACCTGGTATTTTCGTCATCAGGATGCGCTGCCAGATACATGGCAGAACCTAAAAAGTTTAACTTTTCAAGACTGTGATAGATATCGGTAGAAGAGGATCTTTTAGGTGCCTGACCGTAATTGGGAGAGACTGAAAGAAGGAATCCCAATAAAAACAACAGGTAATGACGCATAAAATGACATTTTGATTGGTCCTCAAAGATAGAAAGATAAATAGGCTAGAGCCCAATTTTACCACTTCTTTAACAGCTTAAACGGCATCACTCCCCTCATTTTCAAATCCTTCATCTGCGATGACACAGACGGCTTTTTGAAGCATCAAATTATTGGGATAGGTTAGTAATTCACCATTTTCTCTGCGCAAATGAATATGATATGCACGGATGTCTTCTATGATATAAGTACCTGAACTTTCAATTTCTTTATCCATAATCTTAATTCGATCTCCAATCTTAAAAGGAAAGGAAAAGAAAAGAATAATACCAGCAGTGACGTTGCTTAGGATAGACCATTGTGCAAAGAGTGCTACCCCAATAACTGCGAAGACGGAAGATAAAATAAGCCCCAGCTCTTTTACATTTACACCCCATATCAGGGTAAAGGCAACGATGGTCAAAGCCGTAAAACCAAAGGAAAAATACTTGCTTACCAAACGGGTTCTTGCAACATTCAGGTCGGAAATGCTCCCCACCTTTTTTATCATCTTATTGGTCAGGAATTTTAAGATAAACACTACTACCAGCGTAATGCCCGAACTTATAAATTCATTGTAATGACTTATATAAAAATCTTCCATGTAAAACTAGATTCCTAATGAATCTCGCAAAGATACATCCTCATTTCCATTTTGGCGCCAATAAGGTGTCTTTAGGGTCTTTAATTTTGTAGCCCTAGTGGTAAGCATTTTAGAATTTGGGCCAAAACCACTGGGATAAGACTCTGTCCAACCCTCAATCACAAAAGGGAAAGAGTTATGGAAAGTAAAGGTTAAGGTCCTGTTCAATTCGGGATACATAAGGGAATATGTACTTAGATCTCCCGTATTTTGAAGTTTGGCTGTGGCGTCATAGGACCTTATAGTTTGATGAACCAACCGCAGATATTCCAGCGAAGGCATCACTTTTAGCTCACCTACAGGAAGGTCTTCCGGGCGGATTCTAATTTTGTTCCAAAGCTCATTCTCTAAATGGGTTTTTTCCAAAGTGAGATTTTGATCTGCTTCCTTTTCAAAATAGGAGTGAGAGGTAACCTCATAGGAGTCCCTGTTATTTAATTGAGCATACACTTGCCCGCACCATTCCTGAATGGAAGAAGAAACTTTAATGGCGTGTTGATTGTCGGCCAAAGGATAGAAAGTGCTGCTCATTATGGAATACGGATAAATGCCGGTTAAGAAATTCTTGGTGGCATTTAACTTTAAAACGGAAATATTTTCAGGCGAATTACCATCTGCTTTTACTTGCTTTCCTGCCAAAAATGGCTCTGTGACGTAGATCAATACCGCAGTACCGGAACGCAATTCACCATAGCGTGCCTGTTCCAAGGAATAAGAAGTTATTTCGGCATTTCCCGCAAACCAATACGTCTTAAAATCTGAGGATAAGGGCTTTGCTGGTTGCCTTTCAGAGGTTTCATTAGGGATATCATTGATTGCGGTCTGAGAATTTAATTCATTGCAAGCACTGAGGGTACCTAACATAAAAGCAATTACGATTAAAAAAAAAGAAGATAATTTGAATGTCATTTTGCAATTTTTTTACAAAGGTATTCAAACCACTTCAGCGCGCCATGTCCATTAACGTTTTGTAAACTAAATCGGTTGGCATTCCAACAACATTGGTATAGGACCCTTTTATTTCAGTGATGCCGACAGACCCAAGCCACTCCTGAATCCCATAGGCACCTGCTTTGTCCAGGGGTTTAAATTTTTCAACGTAGTAATGTATCTCCTCTTTACTGAGTTTTTTAAAACAGACACTGGTAGTACTGCTAATAACCCTTTGCTGCTCCTTGCTAGTAAAACAAACGGCAGTGATCACCTCATGCCACTGCCCTGAAAGATCTCGCAACATTTGTTTAGCTTCCTCCATATCCGAAGGCTTCGCAAGGGAACGATCATTAAACCATACTACAGTATCAGCGGTAAGTAAAATCTCTTTTTCCTTTAGAGCTTCTTTAAAAGCCTCAGCCTTTAGTTTGGCCAGATATTTTGCAATTTCTTTGCCTTTTAGGTTTTTGGGATATTCTTCGTTAACCGTATTCGTCACAATATTAAAGGGCACTCCCAATTCCTTTAAGAATTGCTGCCTTCTGGGAGACCCCGAGGCCAGCATGATTCGATAGGGCTTTAATTGCAGTCTCAGAGGATTCTCAGTCATTGGCAGCACTATAGTTATCTAACCAATCGCCTCTCACTTTTAAGACCTGCTCAATAACATCTCGTACACATCCGTCGCCACCGCTTTTATGAGAGATGTAGCTGCAGATGTTCTTTATTTCCGGCACCGCGTTTTGAGGGCAGGTGGGAAGTATTACCTGTTTCATTGCAGGAAGGTCCGGCAGATCATCCCCCATATATAAAACATGTTCAGGGTTGATATTATAAAGTTCCAGATATTCCTCTAGCGCATCTACTTTATGATGTGCCCCCAGGTAGATGTCTGTAACCCCCAAGCCTTTTAAACGCTGCCTGACCCCCTCATTGGTGCCCCCTGTGATGATACAGATGTTGTATTCCTTTTGAATTGCAGTCTTAATGGCATAACCATCCTGAATATTCATTTTCCTTAGAAGTTCACCCTCTGAAGTGATCAGGACAGTACCATCGGTAAGCACGCCATCCACGTCAAAAATAAAAGTAGTGATCTGTTTTAAATATGTCTTATAACTTCTTTCCATAGGCTTGCTGTATTGATTCAGTGAGTGTAGCATAGACCTTTTGTTGCTCGGGCCTACTCAACAAAGATAAATGTTCCTTGATAGTTTTAAGGTCGTTTCTTCTGGCTGGCCCTGTTTGCGCAGTGAACGGGGATTGTTGTAAGATTTTTTCAGATGTTTCCAGAATAAGGGGTTTAAGGAGTTCAAAAGACAGTCCGTGTTCTTTGCAAATTTCAGCTGCCATAAAGAACATGTGATTGGAAAAATTGTTAGCGTATACGGCCGCAACATGTAGCTGTCTTCTCTTCTCTGAGGATATCCTGTATACTGCACTGGAAATACAATTTGCCAACCCCTCCAACAAGGCATAATCCTCTTCGTTTTCAGCTTCCAGGCAAAGCGGAATGTTGGTGCTGTTTTTGGGCGCTATACCACTAAACGTCTGCAAAGGATAGAAAACTCCTCGTCTAACATTCTCGGGAAGGGCCTCCATGGCAATACTCCCAGAGGTGTGCACCATTAGTCCTTCGTGATTCCCTACATCTATAGAGACCTTTTGGATGACCTCATCTTTAACGGCGAGGATATAAATATCTGCCTGCTTTAATTCTGTGTAATTATTGCCTACACTCACTTTTTCTTTGAAGTATTCCAATGCCGCAACATTTCTTCCAATTACTTGCTCTATGCTAAGTTGAGGATGAGTGCAAAATTCGTCAAATAAGAATTTAGCAACATTGCCGGTACCAATAAGTACAACCTTAATCATGCTCAAAAGTACAATTTTTAAGAAGGATGCACTTTGTAAAGGTTTAACAATTATGTTTAACTTTTTATAGTGCTTCCAATCTTCTTAACCCGTAAAAAGGCTTATTTTTGCCATTGGAATTTCACTTTAATTCGTATTAGATGATATCCACCTTAAAAAAAATCTTGTTTTCTACACGTTTAATGGCTGTACTATTTATAGTCTTTGCAGCAGCCATGGCCGTTGGGACATTTGTGGAAAGCTGGTATAGTACTGAAACAGCAAAGATCTGGATCTATAATGCCCGATGGTTTGAAGTCATTATGGTATTTTTCGTCATAAACTTCATCGGCAATATGTTTCGCTATAAACTATTGCAATGGAATAAATGGCCGGTACTGGTTTTGCATCTTTCCTGGATACTAATAATTATTGGTGCAGGTGTTACCCGTTATATTGGCTTTGAAGGTATGATGCCCATTAGGGAAGGAAACAGTGAGAAAGTTTTTTACTCAGACAAAACCTATTTCACGGTCTTAGTGGATGGTGAGATCGATGGGGAACTGAAGCGTAAACCATTGCAGGAAGACCTTATTGTGACCCCGGAAGGTATTAAATCTAGCTTACCATGGCGGGATGATTTTAATGGACAAGACTTTACGGTTTCTTACCTAGGCTTTATCCAGGGCGCCAAAGAAGGCCTGGTCCCAGATGAGAACGGTTCGCCCTTTCTCAAGATTGTGGAGTCGGGAGATGGAAACCGACACGAACATTTCCTTGCAGATGGAGAAATTGCAAATATCCACAATGTACTTTTTACCCTGAATAAGAGCACAGAAGGAGCAATCAATATATTTACGGACGGTGAATCGTATCAGATCAGTTCCCCTTTTGAGGGTTCCTTTATGCGAATGGCAGATCAGTTTCAGGGAAAACTGGAGAAAGACAGTTTGCAAACACTGCAATTGCGATCACTGTACAGTATTGGATCCATGCAATTTGTGCTTCCGGAACCAGTTATAAAAGGAAAGTTTGGAGTGATTGCCTTGCCAGAAGATGAAAAAACGCCAAATGCCAAAGATGCCTTTGTTGTTGAGATCTCAACCAATGGAGAAACGGTTCAAAAACATGTCTTGGGAGGAAAGGGCAGCAGTAATTACTCGGATAAATTTACCCTGGGAGGACTCGACTTCACCCTCGCCTTTGGATCAAAGGTCTACGAATTACCTTTTAATATTAAGCTGAACGATTTTATTGCAGAAAAATACCCGGGAACTGAAAAGGCCTATGCCTCCTTTATGAGCAAGATCACTGTAGAAGATGAACGCCCCTTTGATTATGACGTTTTTATGAACCATGTGTTAGATCATAAGGGATATCGATTTTTTCAGGCCAGTTTTGATCCCGATGAAAAAGGAACCGTACTATCCGTAAATCATGACAGGGTAGGTACCTGGATTACCTATATTGGATATTTTCTACTGTATATAGGTTTGATGGGCATTATGTTCTTTGGCAAAACCCGTTTCAAGGATCTGGCCAGTTCGCTGGAAAAGTTAAAAAATAAAAAGGCTGCCTTAACCGGACTTTTAATTTTTGCCATGTATCTGCCATTAGGAGCGCAGCAAGACCCATCAAATGATGGGCATGTCCACAGTGAGGGTCCCAGTGCAGCACAACTAGACTCCATGTTTCAAAGCACGGTTATTCCTGAAGAACACGCGGCGAAATTTGGAAAGCTTGTTATTCAGGATGAAGGAGGAAGGATGAAACCCATAAATACCTTTGCTTCAGAACTCCTGCGTAAATTGAGTTTTAACAACAGCTATAAGGATCTTAATGCAGACCAGGTGTTTCTCTCCATGATGTTGAGTCCGGCACTTTGGTACAATACAGATTTTATCGCCCTAGATAAAAAAGCGCAAAACGACAGTATACGTCAGATAATCGGCATCCCCAAGGGACAGAAATATATCAAGGCAACCGACTTCTTTGATGAGAAGGGAAGAAACAAACTGGGGCCCTATCTACAAGAGGCTTTTACCACCAACACCCCTAATAAATTTCAACAAGATTTTAAAGATGCTTATTTCAGGCTAAGTTTATTAGACCGGGCGTTAAGCGGTGAGATACTCAAAATATTTCCACTGCTGAATGACGAGAATAATAAGTGGATCTCAGCTGTAGAATTTCGGAGTGGCAAGCATCAGATCTCGGATTCTCTCTATGCCAACTTTGTAAAAAATGCAATTCCCTATTACCTTATTTCGTTAAGACAGGCAAAAATAAGTGGGGATTATTCCGAGGCGGAAAAATTATTATCGGCTTTTGAACAGAATCAAAAAAACCACGGGTCGGAAATACTACCCTCAGCAACTAGAATTAAGACAGAGACCATCTATAATAAGCTCGATATATTTAACAGATTGTACAAATATTACTCGCTTGTTGGAATCCTGATGTTTATGGTCCTGGTCTTCAGGATCTTCAAGGAACGTGAGATTTGGCGCATAGCAACCTATTTTTTTAAGGGTGTTATTTATCTTTTCTTTCTCTGGCATACCGCTGGCTTGATCATGAGGTGGTATATCTCAGGCCATGCTCCCTGGAGCGACGCCTATGAGAGTATTTTATACGTATCCTGGGCAACACTTGCCATGGGACTGTCCCTTGGTCGGAAAAGCGATATGACAATTGCTGCTTCCACTTTTGTGACTGCCATGTTACTCTGGATCGCTCATCAAAGTTGGGTGGATCCTTCTATTGCTAACCTTGTTCCTGTATTGGATAGTTACTGGTTAATGATACACGTTGCTGTTATTGTGGGTAGCTACGGGCCGCTTACTGTGGGGATGATCCTTGGGGTGGTATCCCTATTCCTGATTATTCTTACCAACAAAAAGAATAAAGAGCGAATGGACCTTACCATAAAAGAACTTACTATCATTAATGAACTTACCTTAACCGTGGGCCTCATTATGCTCACCATTGGGAATTTCCTGGGAGGTCAATGGGCCAATGAAAGTTGGGGACGCTATTGGGGCTGGGACCCTAAAGAAACATGGGCACTGGTTTCTATCATGATCTATGCCTTTGTGATCCACACCCGGCTGGTGCCTGGATTAAGAGGAAAATGGAGCTTCAACTTCCTAAGTATTGTGGCCTTCGCCAGTATTATGATGACCTATTTTGGAGTAAACTTCTATTTGGTAGGGTTGCATAGCTATGCCAGTGGGGCACAGGTGATCACTCCATCATTTATATGGTATACCGTTTTTGGGGTTGGACTACTTGGTGCGGTGAGTTATTGGAGGTATAAGGTAAACTATGGCAAATAGAATCAGATATCCCTCTAATTATGGCGGTAATGAATTTTTAAGGTTTTACTTTTCGAAGGTGTTTTAATACTTTTATAGGGCACCAATTCACAAAGATCATGGGTAAATTTAGAATGAAGTGGAATTCAGAAAAAATACTCGGAATCTCTGCGATGAGTATCAGTTTCATCACGCTGATCATTTTTATCTACCAGACCAATTTAATGAGTAAACAGAACTATCTGTCTATACTCCCATATCTGCAGGTTTCTACCTCCGACAATAAAGCAGAGCACAGCTACAGCATCAATGTACTTAACTATGGCGTTGGCCCTGCCATTATAGAAAAGGCTACCATGAGGTACAATGGGAAAAGCTATCTACTCAAAGATTACAATGATGATATTTTTTCCTTCTTACAGGCTATACAGCCTGCTTTAGATAGCGTTAAGATATTTTCAAGTGCCACCTTGAACCGCGGGATAGCCATACCAGCCAATGCAACCTACAACCTGCTCCACGTAAAAAATTCAGGGAAGGACTACGATTTGCTTACCCAGTATTTATTTGAATTAGAACAGGCAGGTCTTGAATATGAGATAGAGTATAAATCTATTCAAAACGAGCATTGGATGATCACTACTACATCAGATGGCCCGATTAAATTAGATTAGAAAAAAATTGACACGCTCTAGAAAAATGAGATCTTTCTGAAAGGTTTTACTCATTTTTCGTTTCTTCGCTCATAGAATGCTTTTGCCTTTAGAGTTGAAAAGGAGTTTCTGGATGTAATAAGTGATCCTGCAAATTACTGTAAAGTATAAAGGAGTACACTTATACTTTGAACTTCTTTTCACTAAATCCATAAATTTCGTTCAATTTCACTAAATGAAATCTCCATCACATTCTACCTTTCAAAAAATCCTCAGGCACTTTAAAACGGCTGTTACAGGCAGGGAAACCGAATTTACTTCCGGCAGTATTCGCAAGGCAATTTTTATGTTGTCCGTGCCTATGGTCCTGGAGATGATGATGGAATCTATCTTTGCCATCGTAGACATCGCCTATGTTTCTCAGGTCAGTGTCAATGCTGTTGCTACCATCGGGCTAACCGAATCCGTCATTACGCTGGTGTATGCCATTGCCATTGGACTGAGTATGGCCGCCACTGCTGTGGTGGCCAGAAGAATAGGAGAAAAGGACGAAGCAGGCGCCTCACAGGCAGCCGTACAGGCTATTTTCCTGGGGATCATTGTGGCGGTGCTCATAGGGATCGTTGGCTTACTCTTTTCAAAGGAAATCCTCTCCCTCATGGGCGGGTCTTCAGAACTGGTCGCTGAAGGACATGGTTATACAAAGTTTCTAATTGGAGGTAATATTACCATCGTACTACTGTTTTTGATCAACGCTATTTTTCGCGGTGCGGGTGATGCCTCTATCGCCATGTGGACGCTTATACTTTCAAACGGACTCAATATTATCTTAGATCCCATTTTTATTTTCGGGTGGGGTCCCGTACCAGAATATGGAGTTATGGGTGCCGCCATTGCCACTAATATTGGCAGAGGGAGTGCTGTGATCTTCCAATTGTATATTTTGTTCAGAGGAGGAAGCAGGATTCGAATTCTCACCTCAAATCTGGTATTACAGCTTAAAATCATGCTCAACCTGATCAGAGTTTCTATGGGCGGAATTGCACAGTTCCTTATTGGCACCTCGAGCTGGGTTTTTTTAATGCGGCTTATGGCAGAGTTTGGGAGTGAAGCGTTGGCAGGCTATACAATTGCCATCCGGGTAATGATGTTCACTTTTATGCCCGCCTGGGGAATGAGCAATGCTGCTGCAACCCTGGTAGGGCAGAATCTTGGTGCGGGAAAACCAGATAGGGCCGAAAAAACTGTTTGGATCACCGGGAAGTACAACGCCATCTTTATGTTCAGTATTTCCCTGATCTATCTAATTTTCGCCAGAGGCATCATAAGTTTATTCACGGATGTACCAGCTGTAATAGAGATCGGTGCGCTTTGCCTGCAGGTGGTAGCTGCAGGTTATGTTTTTTATGCCTACGGTATGGTGGTTACCCAGGCATTTAATGGTGCCGGTGATACCAGAACCCCCACAAAGATAAATTTTATTGCCTTCTGGCTCATTCAGCTACCTTTTGCATACTTGGTTTCCCTTTATTTAGATTGGGGTGTTTTAGGGGTTTTTATCGCCATTACCCTTGCAGAAGTTTTACTCTCGGTAATGGCTGTTTTTTGGTTCAGAAAAGGACATTGGAAGCAAACAGTGGTTTAAGCTATTTTTGTACCTTTAAGCGCATTAATTTTAGTTGTTATGAGTTCGGAAAAAAAAGGGATCAATACCATTTGCACCCATGTCGGAGAATTAGAAGACAAAACGTACAAAGGAGCAGTTTCTCCCTTGTATATGAGCACTTCCTATGCCTTTGAAGGGGTAGATATAAAGAGATATCCACGATATTTCAATACGCCAAACCAAATGGCTCTTTCACAAAAGATAGCTGCCCTGGAACATGCGGAAACCGCCATGATCTTTGGGAGCGGTATGGCAGCTGTCAGTACTGCTATTCTTGCTTTTTTGCAGGCAGGGGATCATATTATTCTGCAGAGAATGTTGTACGGTGGCACCTATAGTTTAATCACGGAACAGTTGAATAAGTTTGGGATTGAATACTCCTTTATTGATGAGTCGCGGCCTGAAACCTTTGAAAAGGCAATCCGACCCACTACACGGGTGGTGTATATTGAAACTCCCTCAAATCCTTTATTGACCATTACAGACATACGGGCCTTTGCACGTATTGCGAAACGCCATGGGATCATTTCTTTAATAGACAATACGTTTGCAAGTCCGGTAAATCAGAACCCCATAGACCTTGGGATCGATGTGGTGATTCACAGCGCCACCAAATACATGGGAGGGCATTCAGACATTCTCGCAGGGGCTGTAGCATGTTCCAAGGCTCATATGGAACCAATCTTTCAACTGGCAAAGAATCTGGGAGGTAGTTTAAGTGACTATACCGTTTGGCTCTTAGAGCGAAGTATAAAAACTATGGGAATACGGGTAAAGGCACAAAATGAAAATGCACAGAAGCTCGCAGAATTCCTGGAAAATCATTCAGATATTGCCAGGGTTTACTATCCGGGCCTTCCTACTCATCCGGATCATGAACTTGCCAAATCGCAAATGCATGGATTTGGAGGAATGATGTCTTTTGAATTAAATGAAGCGCTAGACGCCTCTCTTTTTCAAAAGTCCCTGAAATTAATAAAGTCGTCCATGAGTCTGGCAGGAGTAGAGAGCACCGTGCTCTCGCCAACACAAACCTCTCACGCCCTTTTATCTGCGGAGGAAAGAGCAAAACAAGGTATCAAGGACGGACTGATCCGTTTTTCTGTAGGAATCGAGGAAACAGAAGATCTGGTACAAGACATAGAACAGGCAGTTGCTGAGGTAAAAAAGAGGCAGATGGCAGTGCAGCCATAAGAACAGGTCAAAGTCAAAGAATATATGAAATTAGATATTTTAGTATTTGGTGCCCATCCAGACGATGCTGAGCTGGGCGCAGGAGGTACCATTGCCAAAGAGATTTCACTCGGAAAAAAGGTAGGGGTCATAGATCTTACAAGAGGGGAATTAGGTACCAGAGGCAGTGCAGAGATACGGGAGAAAGAAGCAGCAACCTCTGCGGAGATATTGGGCCTCAGCATTCGGGAAAATATGGAATTTGCCGATGGTTTCTTTGTAAATGACAAACAACATCAATTGGCTATTGTACGAAAGATACGGGCCTACAGACCAGATATAGTGCTTTGTAATGCCACAGAAGACCGGCATATTGATCACGCACGTGGTAGTGATCTTGTTAGTAATGCCTGTTTTTTAAGTGGACTAATGAAAATTGATACCAAGGCCGAGGGAGATGACCAATGGCAGGAAGCCTGGAGGCCAAAACAAGTGTATCATTATATTCAATGGAAAAATTTAAAGCCAGATTTTGTATTGGATATTACAGAGGTTATCGACACAAAAATGGCTGCCATAAAGGCCTATGCCTCTCAATTCTACGATCCAGACAGCAAGGAACCCAGTACGCCTATAAGTAGTAAAAATTTTACGGATAGCGTGGCTTACAGGGCCAGAGATCTTGGCCGTATGATAGGAGTAGAGTTTGCGGAAGGATTTACGGTAGAGCGATTTATTGGCGTTAACAGCCTGAGTGATATATTTTAGCTAGCCTGACTGTATTTATTTTCTGCCTTTGGTAGTGTAAAGAAGAAGGTACTTCCTTTTCGCAGTGCACTTTCTACCCAAATGGTTCCACCATTCTTTTCTATCATCTCCTTACACAGTGATAATCCAAGGCCGGTACCTTTTTCGTTGTTGGTACCATAGGTAGTTACATTGGCATTCTTCTGGAAGATCTTCTCAACGGTCATTTTGTCCATCCCTACACCTGTATCTCTCACAGACACTTCCCAAAGATCATTCTTCTCACGAGCTTTAATAGTGATCATACCATTCTCTGGCGTGAATTTAAGAGCATTGCTGATAAGGTTCCTAACCACAATGTCTATTTGATTACTATCAGACCATATCAGCGTATTTCCGTTCAACTCGCTTACAACTTTAATAGCTTTGGCTTTTGCAACTTCGGACAGAAGGTTAATATTTTCATCAACCAAAGACTCCAGACTCACAACGCTGGGCTTTATTTTAGAGCCATTCATTTGCGAATTACCCCAGGAAAGGAGATTGTTAAGGGTAAAGTAAATATGGTCTACGTCGTTCTTTAATTTGGGGATAAAGTCAAAGAATTCTGTCTTGTTCATTTCCCCATCGCTAAACAATTGCAACAGCCCCTGTAAAGCCCCAATAGGACCCCTGAGGTCGTGCCCGATGATAGAGAACAACTTGGTTTTGGTTTCATTACTGTCTTTAAGGGCAGCTTCCTGGATCTCCAGTTTTTCTGTTTTAGACTTTAATTCTTTGTTGAGTCTTTTCTGAATTTTCTCTGCTCTTTTAATAAAAAAGGTAATGATGGCAAAAATGACCAGTACTATAATCCCTGCATAGATCAGACCGCGTTGTTTGGCCAAGGCTTTTTGGTTTTCCTCCATCAGGGCAACTTTCTGTTGGTCGTACTCCGCACGGGTCTTTAAAAGGGTTAAACTTTTTTTGTTTTCATTCCGGTGGAGCGTATCTGTGAGTTCTTGATAGATCTCATGAAAAGCGAGCGCTTTTTGATACTCTTTTTTGTTCTTGTTAATATTATAAAGTGTCTTGGCACATTTTTGAGTTCCTTCCAGGAATTTGATCCTGTTCGAAATATCGAATGCATCCAGGGCATATTTCTGAGAAAGACTATCATTTGATAAAGCAAAATAGGCTTCAGCCATGCCATTATAGAGATCTATTTTTCCCCTGTCATCTTCCAGATCCTCATGCAGTAACTCTCCCTGACGATACCAGTACAGGGCCCATTGAAACTTTTCCTGTTTCAGATATACCTTTCCTTTTATTTCATAAGAATAGGCCAACCAATCTAATACCTTGTTTTTTTCAAGTGTGGCAATACTCCTATTAATGTTAAACATGGCATAGTCCAATTTTCCCATATCTGCATAAAGAGAGGCTAAATTGCTCATTGTTTGGGCAGAACCAACATCATCTCCTACCTCTTCGTTGATCTTTTTTACCTTTTCATAAAATTCTAATGCCTGATTGAAGTCTTTCTGAGATGAATAGAGCCCGGCAATGTTTTCATTCAGGATGGATAGCATTTTCTTTTCATCCTTATTCTGGGCCATTTCAATTCCTTCCAAATACATATTCAACGCCCGGGCATAATCGCCTTTATAGGCGTATTCGGAGGCCAGGTTGTTCATTACCCGTAAGGTAAGACGACTTTCCTTGATGTTTTTAGAGAGGATAAGAGCTTTGGTATAGTTATTAATAGCTGCTACTCTGGTACCCTTGTCTGAGTAGTAATTGCCCATTCCCAAAAAAGATTTGCTTTGTCCCAGCAGATAATCGGTTTTTTTACTGAGACTCAAGGCTTTTTGAGAGAGAATCAATAAACTGTCTACAGCATAAAACCGTAATTCATTGCCCAAATCATTAAGAAGATCAATATAGGTAGTGTCTGTTTCCTGAAAATTAGAAGCTTTGCGTAGTGTTTTTAGTTGTTGATGGATCTCATCGCGTTTCTCTTGTTGGGCCACACAAGGTTGTAAGAATAAAACTACAAGTCCCGCTAAGAAACAATAGCGCGGAAGGGCAAAATGCTTAAGGAAACTCACGATTTTCATAGTTGGCGTACCAAAGGATCTATCAAGCACTAAAAATAACGGTGAATAGAAGGCTAATCTAAAATTTGTTGTGAAACGTCATTTTTTGTGTGTTATATCGATATTTTAACGCCTTTGGTCTTGAAAACGGGCACGGGAATTGAGTAATAGATCCCATAAAAAATTAGATTTTCTTAAGGGATATGGACAAGAAAAAAATATCGAAAGTTTTATTTGCATGCATTCATCAAAAAAAATTACCTTTGCCAACGCTTCAAATGGTGGTTGTAGCTCAGTTGGTTAGAGCATCGGTTTGTGGTACCGAGGGTCGCCGGTTCGAGCCCGGTCTTCCACCCTAAAGCAAATAAGTCCCGTCTTTTCAGACGGGACTTTTATTTTTTTTTGATAATCGAAATAAAACCAACTACCAAACGCAGGATCTTTAAACAAAGAGGTTGTCTACTTTGAAGTTTTATCTACAATGACCCGCTCGCTTCTATTAGCAATTGCCCAGGCAGTAAAAAACACCAATTTTGTGCGGTTGGTCAACAGATCATAATTGATCTTATCTGGTGTATCCCCAGGTCGGTGATAGTCATCATGCGTTCCATTAAAATAGAAAATGATCGGAATGTTGTTCTTTGCGAAGTTGTAATGATCACTTCGGTAATAAAAACGATTAGGATCGTTCTCGTCGTTATATTTATAATCTAATTCTATGTTGGTATATTTCTTATTGACCTCCTCCGATAAAACATGAAGTTCAGAGCTAAGCTTATCAGATCCTATTAGGTAAACATAGTTTCTGTTGCCTTCCCTTTTTGGATCTATCCTTCCGATCATATCTATATTGAGATTGGCCACTGTTTGCTCTAAAGGAAATACTGGATCAAAATCTGTGTAATATCTGGAGC